>NZ_JAPWHT010000498.1:0-7263 GCF_027270795.1 Streptomyces sp. ActVer | reverse complement strand
CCTTTGCCGCAGCCCCTTTTCCTCCGCCACGGCCTTCTCCAAGTCCTCAAGGAGCTCCGGTTCGACCACCATGCCCGCCGCGTGGTGATGCGCGCGGGCAACGGTCGAGTCCACGCTGACCAGGCTGAGATCGACGTCGTCGCGGGCCGCCGCCTCGGCGATCATCGCTTCCATGAGGGTCTGGAAGACTTCGTCACGCGCCCGCATCCGGAACCGGTCATAGATCGTCGACCAGGAGCCGTAGCTCTCCGGCACATCCCGCCAGGGACTGCCGGTACGGAACCGCCACATCACCGCGTTGAAGTAGCTGCGCAGGTCAGGAATCGGTCCGAACGACCCCAGCGGCAGGTGCGGCTCGATCAACTCCCACTCGGCATCAGTCAGATCACCACGAGTCACGCCACCGGTCTACCGCAGCCAGCACCCTCCTGAAGCGGGAATGACCGATCCCGTGATCTCAACTCAGAACAGGCCCTAGGCGCGGCCATGAACCTTTCCCGGCGGTTTCTGGAGGAAGCGGCCCCCGACTATCTCAGCGACGAGGAGTACGACTTCCTCGACGACGACTGGCTCACCACCGCCTTCGCCGAGACCAGCACCCCCGTCCACGGCAACCTGGCGCCGCTGCGCCCCGTCAGGCCACGCCCCACCCCTGGCCTACCCGCCGTCGGCCCACCCACCTCCGGTGCACGGGAGTCCTGGCCCTCTCCGGCGCGCCCGCAGCCGGAGACCGGCCCGTGCTACCGGCTGGCCGACTATCTCGAACAACAGGCGCGCCGTCACCGCAGCCTGTTGTGCCCCCTGATTCATTCTGGCTGGCCGCGCACGCCCACCTGGACCGAGCCGACGAACTCGTGAGTCTCGCCCGTGCCGCCGACGACTACCAACGCCCCCACTTCGCCACCGCGTTGTGGTACAAGGCCGCCGACGCCGGACACCCTGATGCCCTCGCCCACACCGCACGGCACCAGGACGCCCAGGGCCATTACACCGAAGCGGAACACCTTGCACGGCAAGCGGCCCGAGCCGGGAATCCCGACGCTCTCCTTCACCTCGCCTGGCGGCGCATCGACGCTGGACACCACGACCAGGCCGCCCGCATCACCCACCAAGCCGCCGACGCGGGGCACCCAGACGCCGACCATCTGCTGGTCTGGCTCGCCGAACAGACCGACCTTCCCGACACGGCCGAGCGGCTCCGCCAGATGTCAGACGCCACTCCTCCCGATGGCTCAAGCCATTCCGAAGGCTCCAACTCTCCCGGCGTCTCGTTCGCCGGAAAGAGTACGGACACCGACGGCCCCCACGCAGCGGAACAACTCGCCCACACCCACCACGACACCAATGCCCTGCTCCAACTGGCCTGGCTCCACACCGAAGCCGGCAACCACCGGCACGCCCACACACTCGCCCAACAGGCCGCCCACGCGGGCAACTCACATGCCACACACCTCCTCGCCCACCTCCAGCACCCGCGTCCGCCGCATCCCCCCTTGGCCTGACAAACGTGCAGCGGCCGCAAGGCCATAACCACCCGTCAGTCGGCCTCGTCATCCACATCGACCGGACCAAGGAACTCCCCGGCGCCGTAGTTCAGACTGCGCGCGGTTCTCACCAGCGGCGCCAACGGGTCTCTGTGAGGAAGCCCGAAGCGAGCTAATCGGACGCGGCGAAGGAGACTTCGACGGCAGGTTCGCACCAGCAGGGCCAGCCGGCAGACTCCGGCCAGCGCGACGACGCTCCCACCCACACATAAGGACCGAACTCTCGCCCGAAGTTCGGGTGTTCTACGGACAAACGCCACGGCGCGCCACCCCTTCCACTGGATAGATATATCTACGAATATGACTCTGGGCATCGCCTCGGGAATTGCACACGGAGCCGCGCCCGCGGAGGGGGTATCACTGTCCGCTCACACGGACCAGCGGTCGAAGAGGAGAGACATGAGAAGCGCTCCCCACCAACAAGCCGTGGAGTGGCTCGCAGCAGCCGCGGTGGACCCCCGGGCCTGCAAGCGCGAATGGGAGCACGGGGCCAGCGGCGCCGCGCTGCTGCCGGCCGGCCGGTTCTGGGACGTCCTCAGCGTGCCGGAGGAGATCGGCCTGTTCGCCCTGGACGCCCTGCTGCGCCTCCCGCTGCCGATGCCCGGCCCCACGCTCGCCGATTTCGGCGCCCACCGGGTCGGGTTCTTCCTTCCGCCGGACCCGGAGAGCTACTGGGTGGGCCAGGACATCCGCTACTCCGGGAAGGGATCCTGGATCGCGGTGCCCTCGCCCCGCCGGACGACCGGCACGCTGCGCTGGCTGGTTCCGCCCGACGGCCAGGGCGCCCTGCATCTCCCGACCGCCCTGGAAGTGGCGCTCCATCAGGCCGCCGAGATGCTCTCCGCCCTGGTGAACGGGGAACGGGGGCGCCTCGTCGGCAACGCGGCGCCGCCCGGGGCGGGCCGCGATCGCCTCGGCTGAGCCGGCGGACCGGGCGACCGGGCGAGCCGGGGCCCGGCCAGAGCCCCTCAGGGCCCGCTCGACCCCTGACCGTCGCTTCGACGCCGACCGGGACCGGGGAGGCGAACGTCGGTGGCGCGCAGAGCGGTGAAGGCCGGCCGACGCGCCTCGTGCCGCCGGGGGACCACGCGTCCGCGGGCCTGCCAGTCGGCGACCAGCGCCGCGTAGATCGGCGGGTCCATCCAGTGGGCGCCGGCGAGTTCGACGGACGGCCGGTCCTGACCCGCGCGGCCCAGGAAGGGCCCCGTTGTGGCGAATGTGCTGTCCATGTCCGTGCAACGGGGCTCACGCGCCGGTGGTACGCCCTCGCACGCCAGGACACCGGATCGAGCGAGCGCACACCCCTCGTTCGGGGCCATGTTTTCATCGGACCAGACGATGTATCCGGTCGGCGGTCACGAAGGCCGACAGGGTCGTACGCCACGAAGCCCGACAGGGTCGTACACGCGCATGCCGTGCCTTGGCCGACTCCGGTGCGGTGGAGCCGGCCAAGGCTGTCGGGTCAGGAGCTGGGGCACTCCTTCCAGGCCAGGTGGTAGATGGTGCTGATGTCACCGTCGGTCGAGTCCATGGTCATGAAGCTGGTACTGCCGGGAGCGGATGTACCCGCGTTCACGCGGAGTTCGGTGTTGATGTTGAAGTTCCGCTGCACACCACAGGGCGCCCAGACGAGCTGCGCCCACTCCGTCGTGTCCGTGGCCTGCCAGTTGTCGTCGTAGGGGCCTCTGAAGGGGTGCGTGATCGAGGCCGTGTTCGGCGAGCCCTGGAAGTAGTACGAGGCCTTCTCGGTGCTGGTCGCTCCCGCCTTGAGCGAGGCGAAGCCGCGGTAGTCCGCACTGGCGATGGCGTACGTGAAGCCCCCGGGCACGGCCACGGTCAGGTTGAGCTGGCAGTTCTTGCGGAACGCGGTGGGATCCGAGTTGCCTCCCACCTGGGCGAGATAGTCGCTGTAGGTCACCGTGAACGCGGTGTTGTCCGGGGACACGGCGATGGCGGCGGTGCCCTGGGGACAGCCGGAGCCGTTCACCGTGGCGACCTTGATGACGATCTTGTCCGGGGGCGGGTCGACGATCCCGGTGGACGGGTCGTGCGCGGGGAGCGCGGTGGCGAAGAGAGCGGCGACAGCGCCGCTCAGAAGCATCGCACCAGCCATGGTGCTCCAATCCGTTGCGTCGGTGTTCCGGCGGCGGGCGAATGTGCCCCGCCGCGAATTGGGGGGTGCGGCCTTCGCATGCGCGAAGACTCGTCGCGGACCAGGTGCGTTGGATCAGGCATGGATCAGGCATGGATCAGACGCCAAACATGGGCATGCGCATGCCAAACGCATGACCGCGTGAGCCCGGCCCTGTGAAGGAGCTGTGAAGACCGGAGCGGTCGCATCGTATGTACGTCCGGCGGAAGCAGCCAGGTCGAACTCCGGCCATTCCTGGTTGTCTTCCAAGCCACGGCGGCGCGGACGGCATGTCGATCCGGCCGTATACCTTCGGCGATCAGGGTCGGCGATCCCTCGGCGGGCGGCGTGCCGCACCGCGCCGGCGGGCCCGCGGCGCGCGTCTGCCGTTACGCCGCCCGCGCTTCGGGAGGCCGCGCCTGCCGGGTTCATGATCTTCATCTGATTAGCATTCACAAGCCCCGCAGCGTCCGTTGCCGGGGCTGCCCTGCGCCATCACCGTGAGGGGATAGAGCCATGCCCCCGGGCCGCCAGAGACCGTCGTCGCAGCACGCCCCCGAACTGCGTGCGGCCGCGCGCCATCTCGCACGCCGCCGCTTCCTGACCGTCTCCGCGGCGGCCGCCGCGCTCGCCTTCGGCACACACCTGCCCGCCACCGGCGCCGCGAGCGCCGCCGAGCTCGACGCGGCAAGGATCGCCGACGACCCCTTCACGCTCGGCGTCGCCTCCGGTGACCCGTGGCCCGGCTCCGTACTGCTGTGGACGCGGCTCGCGCCCGAGCCGTACGAGGCAGACGGCGGCCTGGCCCAGCAGCGTGTCGTCGTCGAATGGGAGGTGGCCGACGACGAGCGGTTCGGCGCGATCGTCCGGCGCGGCACCGCCATCGCCCACCCCGAGCTCCACCACACCCTGCACGTCGAGGTGGACGGTCTCGCCCCCGGCCGCGTGTACTACTACCGCTTCAGGACGGGCACCTGGATCAGCCCGACGGGCCGCACGCGCACCGCTCCCGCCACGGTCGGCCCGGCCTCGGCACTCACGTTCGCCGCCGTGTCCTGCCAGGCGTACCACGAGGGGTACTTCACCGCTCACCGGCATCTCGCGGGCGACGACGTCGACGTGGTCTTCCACCTCGGCGACTACCTCTACGAGTACGCGGTCGACGCCGCCGGTGGCGCCCGTAAGTACACCGACCGTGTCCTGCCCGACCACTTCAACCGGGAGACGGTGACGCTGGAGGACTACCGGCTGCGCTACGCCCTCTACCACCGGGACCCGGACCTGCAGGCCGTGCACGCCATGCACCCGTTCGTCGTCACCTGGGACGACCACGAGACCGAGAACAACTACGCGGCCGACAGCGACGAGAACGGCACCCCGCCGGCCGCGTTCCTGCTGCGGCGCGCCGCCGCCTACCGGGCCCACTGGGAGAACCAGCCGCTGCGCGCCTCCCAGCGGCCCAACGGGCCCGACGCCCAGCTCTACCGCCGTCTCCACTGGGGCACCCTTGCGCAGTTCGACGTCCTCGACACTCGCCAGTACCGCTCCGACCAGGCCTACGGCGACCGGCCGCACGTCCCCGGCCCGGAGTCGGACGACCCGGCACGCACGATCACCGGCGCCGCCCAGGAGCGCTGGCTGATCGACGGGTGGCGTACCTCCGACGCCGTGTGGAACGTGATGCCGCAACAGGTCTGCTTCTCCCAGCGGAAGCTGGACCTCAGCCCTGTCGCCAAGGTGTCGATGGACGCCTGGGACGGCTACCGGGCCTCGCGCGAGCGGGTCCTGGCCGGGGCGAAGGAGGCGGGCATCGACAACCTCATGGTGCTCACCGGGGACGTCCACGTCGGGTACGCCTTCGACATCAAGGACGACTTCGACAACCCCTCGTCCAGGACCCTCGGCACGGAGATCGTCACGCCCTCCATCGCCAGCGGCATGGACGGCATCGTAAGACCCACGAACTGGGCCACCTATCTGTCCGCCAACCCCCACCTGAAGTTCTACAACGGACAACGCGGTTACGTCAGGGTGCGGCTGACGCCAGAGGCTGCGCGGGCGGACTTCAAGACCGTGTCCGCCGTCACCACGCCCGGGGCTCCGATCACGACCGCCGCGTCCTTCGTCACCGAAGCGGGCGCCCAGGGGCTCAAGCCCGCCTGATCCCGTGCGCGTGCCGTTGCCTGTCCTCGTGCCCGCGACCGGCGGCTCATGACTCGGCCCGGCGGCGGACCGCCGCGAGCAGGCGCCGCACGCCCACCGCGTGCCCTCCCGTCCCGAGGACGAGCAACCGGTAGAGGCCGCCTGCCGGGCCGGGAAAGGTGGCCCGGGTCTCGGCGGTCAACCGTGACCGGCCCGGACCCGCGGGCTCCAGGCGAAAGATCAGCGCGTACGACGAGAAGCGGTGGCGCCCGCCGAGGACCAGTTCCCGTCCCGGGAGCGCGGCGGCCACCCGGAACCCGGGAATCGTCGAGCCCTCGGCCAGCGGCCGCGGACCCGACGCCGTGCGGTCCGCGCATCCGACCAGCCGCGCGTAGCGGTTCGCGCCGGGGCGCGAGAAGGACCGGTCCAGGGTGTCGCCCAGACTGCGCCACACGTCATCGGCTCCCGCCGCGACGACGGTGGTGTGCTCATCGCGATACGGCAGCGAAGGGATCTGCATCATGTCCTCCTTGGCGGTCCGGTCGCGGCCGGCCGCCCGGTCGTTCGGCGCGCCACTGAGGGGTCAGCCCTCGAACTCCGTCAGGTCGATCCCGTACATCCGCACGTCGTGCCCGTAGGCCGGGTCCATCGTCGCGCCTTCCGCCTGCATGCCGAGCTTGTCCAGCACGTTCGACGACGCGGTGTCGGCCGTTCGGCACACGGCGACGACCCGGTCGATGCCGCGGTCCTGCAGGGCGAATTCGAGTGTGGCGTGGGCCGCCTCCGAGGCATAGCCCTGGCCCCAGAAGACGCGCGCCATCCGCCAGGTGATCGCCACCTGCCCGGCTACCTCGGGCGGGGAGTCAGGAACGTACAGCCCGACCGCCCCGGCCAGTTCCCCCGATCCGAGGAGTTCGACGGCGAAGACCCCGAAGCCCTCCTCGTCCCACTCCTCCTCCCAGGCCTCGATGTCCTCGGCGGTCTGTTCCAGGGAGCGGGGCGTGCCGTCGCCGATCCATCGCATCACCGTCGGGTCGGCGTGGATCTCGGAGAGGGGCACGAGGTCGTCGTCCTGCCAGCGGCGCAGCAGAAGACGGGGGGTATGGATGTCGGTCATGCCCCCATCATCGCGTGAGCCAGACGACGAGAACGACCACGACCACGGCGAGGACGATCGCCGCCGGAAGAGCGCGTCTGAGTACGGCACCGCGTGCGACGCTCATCAGGTCCAGGGGCTCCGGTGCGGCCGCGGCCGGCGTACGGGAAACGGCGGGCGCTTCCGCGGGGCGGACGCCATTCGAGGCGGGGGTGGCCGGATCGGGCGGAGCGCTCGGAGCGGTCGTCCTCGGGGCTTCGGCGGGGGGGGCTTTGTCTGCTGCGGGCCCTCCGGCGGAAGCGGATTCCGGCGTGGCGCCCGATGCGATCCCGGCGCTGACCTCGGGCTCG
>NZ_JAPWHT010000497.1:0-7304 GCF_027270795.1 Streptomyces sp. ActVer | reverse complement strand
GCCCGGCCGCGAGGGCCGCCGCGGCGAGGGCCGCGGTCGTAACGGACTTGCCGACCTCCGTGCCCGTCCCCGTGATCACCAGTACCGAAGACATGTCAGCCCTCCTGCGCGGGCGCGCACACCGCGGCCGGGACCGCCAGCAGCAGCGCCTCCAGGGCGGCGAGCCACGCCACCCGCCCGCGGGTCGCGCCACGCGCCCGCAACAGCCGTGTCTCACCGGCCCGTTCGACGCTCAGCAGCCGGGCCACGAGCAGCAGCGCGTACCCGGCGAGCAGCGAGAGCTGGAGCGCCACGATCAGCAGCGTCGAACGGGAGACCAGCAACGACCTTTCTACGCGGTCCAGTTCCTCCGGCAACGATGTCGTGACGGCCGTGGTGCCGTGCAGCGAGGGGGACTTGAGCAGCGAACGTGGCCCGGAGCGCGCCGCGTCCCGCAGTGCGTCGATCCGCCCGGTCGTCAGCGTGGAGAAGTCGGCGGACGCCAGCCAGCCGGTCTGCCCGGCGCTCACCGTCACGCCCGCCCGGTCCGTCCCACCTTTCTGTCCACTGCCCGTCGCCGCTGCGAGCACCGCCGGATCGGCGAGCAGCGGCCCGTACGTCGTGAAGTCCAGCCTGCTGACCCCGCGTCCGCGCAGGTCCTCCAACTGCCAGTAGGGGGAGGTGACGCGCGCGGGCCGGTACACCCCGGTCACCCGGATCCGCACCTTGGGCCCGCCGAACCGGTCGACGAGCGTCAGCCGGGTGCCCGCCTTCAGCGCGAGTTCCCGCGCGGCCGCCTCGGGAAGGGCCACCTCGATCTCGCGGTCGTCCCCCGGAGCACCGGGCAGTCGGCCCGAGACCATCCGCACCTGGGTCCGGTCGAGCGCCGCGAAGTGCGTGAGGTCCGGATCGCCCGAGCGTTCGGCGGCGGGCTGCAGCGACCTCGGCAGCGCGTACGGCCCCGACCGTGTCAGCGTCCGCAGCGTCACCGGCAGCCCGTCGAAGGTGCGCCGCGCGCCCTCCCGTACGGCCTTGTCGGCGGCCGTGTGTTCCTGCGGGGGTACGTCGGCCTTGACGATCAGTGTCGTGGCCGCCGCGCTCTCCTCGCGCCCGGCACCCTGTGAGGTGTCGAGGAGCGAGTGGCGCAGGGCGGCGTCACCGATCGCGCCGGAGTACGCGGTGAGGGTCGCCAGGACCGCCGTGGTGAGCACGACGGTGAGCAGCGCGGCGGTCAGCAGCAGTCGATGTGCCCGCACGCGCGAAAAAACGAACCCCGTCACCCGGCCCCCCGCCGTATCCCGGAATCCCCGTCACTCCGGATCTTCGGGCGATGCTGTCAGAGGTGACGGCTCCGGGGTAAGCGCTTGAGAGCCGACTTTGACCGGATCGTGACCGGATTCCGGCGACATGCGACCGGAATGCGCGCGTCTACGGGGTCGGCGACCGAGTCCAGCCCGACGGCTCCAGGCCGCGCGGGCGTCCGGCCCGGCGGTGCTCAGCCCTCGGTGTTCACCATCGACGCCGCCGCGTACGTCAGGTAGTTCCACAGCGTGTGCTCGTGCTCCTCGGAGAGGCCGAGTTCGTCGACGGCGACCCGCATGTGCTTCAGCCAGGCGTCGTGCGCCGCGCGGTCGACCGCGAACGGGGCGTGCCGCATCCGCAGCCGGGGGTGACCGCGGTTCTCGCTGTACGTGGTCGGGCCGCCCCAGTACTGGATCAGGAACAGGGTGAAGCGCTCCTCGGCCGGGCCCAGGTCCTCCTCGGGATACATGGGCCGCAGCAGCGGGTCCTCGGCGACACCCTCGTAGAACCGGTGCACCAGTCGCCGGAAGGTCTCCTCGCCGCCGACCTGCTCGTAGAAGGTCTGCTCCTGAAGCGTGCCGCGCGGAATCTCTTTCACGTCAGTTGGCCCTCACAAAGGTCGCTCCGGTCAGCCCCTGGTCGTCTCGGCCGGGGGTCCGGGGGTTGTCCCCCGGTGAATGCAGCACGTTGTCCATGGTCTCAGACCGGGTGACCGAGGACTCAAGGCTTAGGACCACCCGAATCGAAGGGCCGGTTCCGGATCGTTGAAGGGGTGATTCCGGATCGGTCGTCCCCGGCGCTCGCCTCCCGGCCCGTCCGGCAGCACAGTGGAGGTATGGGCGCGCACGCAATCGACCCCGGTCTCGACGACCTCGCCGCCACGGCGCGGGCGGCGCTGGTGCGTGAGATCGAGGCGAGCGGGGCCTGGGCCACGGACCCGGTCTGGCGGGAGGCCTTCGAGAGCGTCCCGCGCCACCTCTTCGTGCCGTACTACTACGTCGGCGCACTCAGTGGCGGCTACGAGCGCCGGTGGGGCGAGGACCCCAGCCCGCGCAGGCGCGAGAACTGGGTGCGCGGCGCCTACGCGGACGCCCCGCTGGCCACCCGGGTGCGCGACGGCGAACTGCTCTCGTCCAGCAGCCAGCCGTCCCTGATGGCGAAGATGCTGGCCGAGCTGGCGGTACGGGACGGCGACGCGGTCCTGGAGATCGGCGCGGGCACCGGCTACAACGCGGCCCTGCTCTCGCACCGGCTCGGCGACGGGCAGGTCACCACGGTCGACCTGGACCCGGAGATCACCGAGTCCGCCCGGCGCCACCTGGCCCTCGCGGGCCATCACCCCACCGTCGTCACCGGCGACGGGGCGCGCGGCTGTCCGGAGCGCGCCCCCTTCGACCGGATCATCGCCACCTGCACGCTCAGCACGATCCCGCGCGCCTGGCTGGCCCAGTGCGCCCCGGGTGCCCGGATCCTCGCGCCGTTCGCCACCGGACTCATCGCACTGCGCGTACGCGACTCCGAGTACGCAGAGGGCCGCTTCCTGCACACGCCCGCCTACTTCGTGCCCCTGCGCGGCGGCCCGCCCGGGCCCGAACTCCCGGACGTGGACCTGTCGGAACTGCCGCGCCGGACCAGGAGCCACGAGCTGCTCCGCTTCCTGCTGACCCTCACGGCGGACAGCCTCGACCCGCACGAGGCGTACGGGATCTGGGAGCGCGAGGGGCAGCCGCCCCGGCAGCGGTACGGGATCACGGTCGACGGCGGCCGCGCGTGGGCGTGGCTGGACGACCCCGCGGGGCCGTACGCCTGGCCCCTGCCGTGAGCTCCGCTGGTTGTGCGGTTCGTCGACGGCGGGCCGGTGGGGGCTGGGCGCTCCCCCACTCTCGGCTTCGCTCGAGCGGGGGGACCCCCATCGCGGCGGAGCCGCACATGTCCCAGCCCCGCGCCCCTTGCGGGGCCTGGTTCTGCCCGGTTCCGCCTAGCCCCGTCGGATCGTGATCGTCGTCCACGCGCCCACGTGCACCCGGTCGCCGTCCTGCAGCGGTACGGGGACGAAGGGCTGGATGGGCTCCTCGGCGCCGTTGACCGTGGTGCCGTTCGTGGAGTTCTGGTCGACGACCGCCCAGCTGCCGTCGGGCTGCTGGACGAGCACCGCGTGCTGGTGCGAGACGCCCGGGTCCTCCGGCGGCACAGCCAGGTCGATGTCAGGGGACTCGCCCGTGGAGTGACGGCGGCGGCCGATGGTGATCTGGTTGCCGGTGAGCGGGCGCTGCTGCTCGGGGGAGTACGCGGGCAGGTTCAGCCCCGCGGCCTCCGGTCCCGAGCGCTGCATCATCGCCATGAAGTACTCACGGTCGGGCCCGATCGTGATGCTCCACGACAGCGGCTGCTGCTGGTAGCCGGGCGGCGCCTGCGTCGAGCCGGGCTGCGGGTAGCCGTAGCCACCGCCCGGACCGCCACCGGGGCCGGGAGGACCGCCGGGGCCACCAGGACCGCCGGGCGTACCGGTCGACGGGGGCGGGAGCACCCAGTCGTCCTCCCCGCCACCGAAGGACTGCCCTCCGGGACCACCAGGTCCGCCGGGACCGCCGGGTGCCTGAGGGCGCCCGGTCTCCTGCGGGTACGCGGGCGGAGCGGGCGGACCGGACTGCTGGTACCCCTGCGGAGCACCGGGCCCGCCGGGGCCACCCGGCCCGCCGGGTCCACCCGGAGGCCCACCAGGACCGCCGAGACCGTTCGGACCGCCGGGACCACCAGGCCCACCCTGGCCACCGGGCCCACCCGGACCGCCGAAGCCGCCAGGCATCCCGGGCCCCGTGCCGCCAGGCCCGGGCGGCGGCGGAACCGGTCGTGACGGGTCACCGGGGAAGCCCGAGGGGTTCTCGCCGAACGGCGGGATCGGCTCGGCGGGCCGGTTCATCTGCGAGGGCCGGGAGCCCTGGTAGTCGTACCCGCCGGGGCCGCCACCGGGCTGTCCGGGCGGCTGCTGCTGGAAACGCAGCGCCGGGTTCTGTCCACCGGGACCACCAGGACCAGGACCGCCGCCGGGCCCCGGAGGGCGCGGCGCGGCCGGGGTGTACGAGGTCGCGGTGTTCGTCAGGAAGTTCCACCGGCACTCCTCGCAGAACGGTGCCCCGCCCTCACGCGGAGTACGGCACTGCGGGCAGAGCTCGGCCGAGGGCGCGTCGGGCACCGCGGAGAGATGCGGGCGGCCGCCCTGGCCGGGCGGCGGGGGCGAACCGGGCGGCGGATAGCCGTAGCCGGCCGCCGGGGGCGGCGGTGGAGGTGGCGGGGGCACGGCACCGGCCATGCGGTGACCGCAGACCTCGCACCAGTCGTCGGAACCCGACTGGTGTCCGTTCGGGCAGGTCGGCATGTCGGCGCTTCCCCCTCTCCTGTTCCGGCCCGAGAGGGCCGCAAATCGTGCAAACCGCTTGCGTACTGCTGGTTACTGCCTGTTTGCCACCGCGCTCGCAACCGAGCGCGTACCGCTCTACTTCTTTACACGAACAGTCTTTGTGGACCGTGTCTCGAGAGTCATCTCGTCGGCCTCCGCGACCTTCGCCTTCAATCGCACAGTACCTGCCGCGGCGTCGACCACGTCCACCACCTTCGAAAGCAGTTTCGCCGTATCCGCGTTTCCGGAGGCGCTGGCGAGCTGAACGGCCCGCCCCAGCTTGGCCGTTGCGCCGTCGACATCTCCCGCTTTGCGGGCATCCAGGCCCTGTTGGATGACTTGTGCCAGTTCCGCCTGACCCGTGTAGTGCGCGACCTGTGGGTTGATCGACGTGGACGCCGCCATGTCGTCGGTCCACACGGCCCGTACGAGACCCTGGGCGCCCAGCGTCTGCGCGGTGCCGTCGCCCTGCGGGATCACCAGGGAGACGCGGGCGGCCAGCATCTCCTGGCCGAGGTCGGCCTCGGGGACCTCGACGCACACGTGGTAGTCGCGGGACTCGTCCCCCCAGGAGCCGGTGGGGTAGTCCCCGGCACGAGGTCCCGCCTCCGTGCGGCGGTCGGTCAGCTCCTCGACCGTGGGCGCGACCTGCTTGACGAACTTGATCGACGTGCCGACCGGGGTCCACAGCCGCAGCGCCACGTCCGCGACCTCCTTGCCCATGGCCGTCTCCATCATCTGCGTGAAGTCGGCGGACAGGCCCGCCGGGTCGGCGACGATGTCGGAGGTGCCGAGCAGCGCGGACGCGATCCCGGTGACCTCCTTGACCTCCCAGTCCGTGCCGACGCCCCGCGCGTCCGCGGTGAACCGGCCCGCGCAGGCCTCCAGCGCGGCCTTGAGGTCCTCGGGCGACTCGTGTTCGTTGCGGCCGTCGGTGAGCACGATGCCGTGCCGGATGGCGACGTCCGCCGAGGACAGCAGCCGGTCGGCCAGCCGCAGCCAGGTGCCGATCGCCGTGCCGCCGCCCGCGCTCAGCTTGCGCAGCGCCTGCTTGGCCTGGTCGCGGGTCTGCGCGTCGGCGACGGCGAGCCGGCCCCCGCCCGGGTAGACCTCCTTGGCCACATGCGTCCCGCCGATCACCGCGAAGTGCACCCCGTCGCGCACCGCGTCGATCGCCGCCGCCGTCGCGTCCCGGGCGCCCCGCATCTTCGTCGGCGGGTAGTCCATGGACCCCGAACAGTCGACCATGATCGCCACGGCCGCGTCCGGGCCCTCACCCGGCGTGTAGAGGTGGGGTGCCGCCACGGCACTGCCCACCGTGCCGCCGCCGGTCGAGGTCACCGTGACGATCGCGTTGACCTCGCGGCCGCCCTCCGGCAGGTACTCGTTCTGGTAGACGTCCACCGAGAACTGCGGCACGTTCGACTTCGAGAAATTGGCCATGCCTTCTCTGCTCCCCCTCAGGACTCCCACGAGGTGTGGGTGATGTCGGTGGGCGGACCGGTCCCCTCCGGTCCTGGCCCCTCCGAGGCCGATGCCGTTTCACACGGCTCGTACCGCTTCGGCCTCAGGCCGATCCTGCCCCCTGAGACGGGGCCGGGAACGGCACGACGGCCACTGTTACGTTGTCGTGGCCCCCGCCGTCCAGGGCGTGACCCACCAGGACCTGGGCGCTGTGCAGCGGACGGTCCGCGGCGTCGGGCGGGATGACCTCGGCCATTTCCTCCGCCGCCTCCGCGTAGTTCCACAGTCCGTCGGTGCACACCACCACTACACCCGGCTGGTCCGGCTTGAAGGAAGCGGTGTGCGGCTCCAGTTCGTACGCGTCCGCCCCGAGCCAGCCCGTGATGGCGTGGGCGCGCTCGTCCGCGTACGCCTCGGCCTCGTTCATCAGGCCCGCGGCGACCATCTGGGCGGCCCAGGAGTCGTCCTCGGTGAGCCGGGCCGGGGGCGACGACCGGTCCACGGGCACCCAGTAGGCGCGGCTGTCGCCGACCCAGCCGACGATCAGCAGGCTGGGGGTGACGACGGAGCCGACGATGGTGCAGGCGGGCGCGTTCACGTGCGGCTGGTGCTCGTGGGCCGGAGCACTGCGGTCCGCAAGGGAGTTGACGGCCTCCGAGGCCGCGAGGATCGCGTCGTGCATCGCCTGCTGCGGGTGCGTGCCGCGCGGCAGGGCCGCCAGGAGGGACTCGTTGGCCGCGCGGGAGGCGGCCAGCGAGGCCTCGTCGGGGCGGGTCGCCGAGGAGACGCCGTCACAGACGATGGCGACGACCGCGGGCGAGCCGTCGGACAGCGCGGTCGAGGACACCGTGAACGCGTCCTCGTTGCGGTGGTGGCGCAGGCCCCGGTCGCTGACCGCGGCCACCGAGCCCAGCTCCTGCTCCATGTGGTCGCGCTCGCGCGGCTGCGCGTGCCCGCAGTTCTCGCAGTAGCCGTCCTGGTCGACCTGGCCCGCGCGGCAGGCCACACAGACCTTCAGGCCCGCGGGGGGCGTCGGAAGGTCGGCCGTACGCGGATCGGCGGGCGGCGCCTCGGGAGGCAGCGGCGCGGCGAGGGGGTACTCGTCCGGTTCCGCGGACGCCTGCGCGGCGGGCCGGGCACCGGGTTGGGCGCCAGGTTGGGC
>NZ_JAPWHT010000496.1:0-7348 GCF_027270795.1 Streptomyces sp. ActVer | reverse complement strand
CAGGCGCCGGTGCCGGTTACGCGGCCACCGGGCGGCCGTACGGTCCGATCGGCGCCGGAAGCCGAGAGGTGCCCGTCAGCCGGCGGTCCACCGCTGCCGCCACCGCCCGCCCCTCGGCGATCGCCCACACGATCAGGGACTGGCCACGCGCGGCATCCCCCGCCGCGTACACGCCGGGCACGTTCGTCGCGAAGTCCGCGTCGCGGGTGAGCGTGCCACGGGGATCGAGCGCGAGTCCGAGCTGGTCGACGAGGCCGTCGGAGCGGTCGGGGCCGGAGAAACCGAGCGCGAGCAGCACGAGGTCGGCGGGGAGCACCCGCCCGGTCCCGGGGCGCGGGCGGCGTTCCGCGTCGACCTCGATCAGATGCAGCGAACGGACCCGCCCGGCCGCGTCACCGGTGAATCGGAGCGTCGACGCCGCGAAGAGCCGCGCGTCCGCGTCCGCCGCGGGTGCCGTCTCCAGGTCCCGGGCCTCCTCGTGCGCGGCCGACAGCCGGTAGATCTTCGGGTACACCGGCCACGGGTCGGCGTCCTCGTCCCGCTCCGCGCCCGGCTGCGTATAGATGTCCAACTGCGTCACGGACTTCGCACCCTCGCGCACCGCCGTACCCAGACAGTCGGCACCCGTGTCACCACCGCCGACGATCACGACATGCTTGCCCGCCGCCGACAGCGGTGACGTCTCCAGATCCCCCTCGCACACCCGGTTGGCCAGCGGCAGATACTCCATTGCCTGATGGATCCCGCTCAACTCCCGCCCTGGGACCGGAAGTTCACGCCAGGCCGTGGCGCCCACGGCGAGGACGACCGCGTCGTACCTGGCCCGCAACTCGGCCGCCCCGACGTCCCGGCCGACGGCGGTCGACGTACGGAACTTCGTTCCCTCCGCCCGCATCTGGGCGATCCGCCGCTCCAGGTGCCGCTTCTCCATCTTGAACTCGGGGATCCCGTACCGCATCAGCCCGCCGATCCGGTCGTCCCGCTCGTACACGGCGACGGTGTGCCCGGCCCGGGTCAGCTGCTGCGCCGCGGCCAGCCCGGTGGGCCCCGAGCCGATCACCGCGACCGTCCTGTCGGACAGCCGGTCCGGCGGCCGCGGCGGCGCGAATCCGTCCTCCCAGGCCCGGTCGGCGATGGCGACCTCGACGTTCTTGATGGTGACCGCCGGCTGGTTGATCGCCAGGACACAGCCCGCCTCGCACGGCGCGGGGCACAACCGGCCGGTGAACTCGGGAAAGTTGTTCGTCGCGTGCAGCCGGTCGCTCGCCGCCCGCCAGTCGTCGCGCGAGACCAGGTCGTTCCAGTCGGGGATCAGATTGCCCAGCGGACAGGCGTCGTGGCAGAACGGGACACCGCAGTCCATGCACCGGTCGGCCTGCGTGCGGATGATCGGCAGCAGAGCCCCCGGGACGTACACCTCGTCCCAGTCATGGACCCGCTCCCCGACGGGGCGCCGCGGCCACTCCTCGCGGGAGGCATTGAGGAAACCCTTGGGATCGGCCATGGCCGTCTCCCTCACGTACGTGAACGGGGCCCGTACGGTCTCCGTCTCCGACGCCATCGTCCGGGCGGCGGGCCGAGGGCCTGTCGGCAGACTCTTCCCGCCACAATACTTCGCCGTGGCCGCGCCCGCCTCGGACGTGCGCGGGCACATCCACCGGGGGCGCGGCCACGTGGGCCGACGAGCGCGAACCGGGTACGACTCAGGTCAGCGCCAGTACGTACGAGATCGACGCGGCGGCCGACGCGGCCGTGCGGACGTGGTTCCACATCGACCACTCGCTCACGTACGTGGGCCAGTAAGCGACGGCCTCCGGCGTACCGGCATCCATTGTGGCCAGCTTGTTGTTGCGCGGGACGTTCGCCGCGATCGTGACCCCGAAACAGCCGAACAGATACAGCGCACTGCCCAGCAGCATCTCCACCGTGCCCTCGTCGGGCCACAGCACGAAGGTGACCACCGCGAGCACGGCGCACATCACCGCCGAACCGATGAACACGAACATGAACGCCGGCATCAGCGCGGTCACGTTGATCGCCTGCATGGCGGCGACTCCCTGCGCCGGCGGCAGCGCGGCGAGTCCCTTCATCACGAACGTCGAGAACCCACAGAAAACACCGGCCACCAGCCCGGTGCCGAGCACCCCCACCATGGTGATGACGAAGTACGGTCCCTCGATCATGGCAACTCCCGCGTAAGCAAAACCCTTGGGCAACAACTCGCGCACCGCTCCCAGAACCGCCGGTCGGGACGACCCCGAACCCCAAGATCCTGCCCGGCACTCCCTGTCACCACAAGTGAAATCCCGTACGGGAAGGGTGACCATGGCCGAGGGGCTCAGGGGCATGTCCGGTCGTCTCGGGCGGGGTCCGGGGCAGGGTGTGGTTGAGGGCTGTTCGGGCGAGGGGCTGGGGGCCGCCCGGTGCCGGGTGCCGGGTGTCCGGTGGTTGGAAAGGACAGCGGCATCCAGGTGCTGCTCGCTCACGCCCGCTCTGCCCCGCCCGTGCCCGCGCGCCACCCCGCGAGCGTCGTCTCGACCGTGGGCGCGATCCGACGCCGGGCCTCATGCCGCGGAACGCCGCTCATCAGCAGCTGGTCGTACGGGGTGTCCGTGTGCCGGACCGCGGCGCGCACCGCCGATGCCACCGCTCCCTCGGACAAGGCACGCCCGGCGGCACTGCGGCCCACCCGCCCGCTGCCCCGCACCGAGGCGTGCCCGGCGATCGCGCAGGCCCGATCGTCCGGACAACCGGGAAACAGCCGCCGGATCTCCTTCGCGAACGCGTCCGTGAACCGCAGATCCTCCGTGGTCCGCCGCCGCGCGTCCCGGGCCCGGCGCCGCCGCCGAGCCTCCGCGTCCGCGAGGCAGCGCTCCTCGGCCCGCGCGAGCGCCTCCTCCTCGACGAGCACACCCTGCCGCTCGTACCGGCCGCGCCGCCGGTTGAACCGTACGACCACCGCCGACAGCGTGCTCCCCTCCCGCGATCTCCGCGTCAACGCCGTGTCCCCGCGCGGCAGAAACACCAGATGCCCGAGGTCGGCGCAGTCGAGACACCGAGGCGTCCCCTCCTCCAGCACCAGCAGGGAGAGCGGCCCGCCCCGGCACTCGGCGCAGTGCCGCCGCTTGACCGGCTGGACGACGAGAAGTCCGGTGCGGGTCGGGGGAGTTGTCGTGGTCGTCATGAGTGGATCATTCCCGCCGGCGAGGCGGTCCGCCCGGTTCACGCCGAGAAGCCGACGATCCGTTCGGGCACGACACGGACGATCACGCGGACCTCGTCGTCCTTCTCCGAGGGAGGGGCGATCCCGAGGTACTTGTGCGAGAGCTCGTGCGGGAGGCGCTTGTCCTCGTCGGGGAGGATCTCGGCGGTGCCGCGGATCTCCACCGAGGTGTAGGGGTTGGCGAGGTCGTAGACCGAGACGCTGATCCGGGGGTCGCGCCGGAGGTTGCGGATCTTCTGCCGACCGTCTGTGGAGGAGAAGAGGACGGTGTCCCCCTCGCGTTTGAACCAGACCACCGAGTTCTGGGGAGCACCCCCGGGGTCGAGTGTGGCGACGCTGGCGAAGTTCTTGCCGTCGAGGAGCGTACGGACCGAGTCGTCGAATGAGATCGTCATGCCGTCAGAGTAACTATATGCGCGTGCATATAAAAGTCCTTTCGGGTGGGAATCGCGAGACGGAAGCCCTGCCTCGGATCAGCCGTTCCACGCCGGGTGGCGCGGGTCGTCCGCGCGCACCAGGACGTCGGCCGCGTCACCCGGCGCCGTCTCGCTCTCGTAGCGCTCGTACGCGGGAAGCGTCCAGTGCTCGCTCTCGGGGGTGCGCCGTCGAAGCGCGGCCGGTGAGAGGCGTACGTGGACCGTGAGGTCGAACGGGAACCAGTGATGCAGCAGTAGTGGACCGTGCATCAACAGCACGGCGCCGGGCGGTAGTTGGACGTACGGGCTCCGGGTCGCCCGGTCGGTGGCCGGGTCCCAGAGGTCGGGCAGTACACGGCCGTCGCCGCCGGCTTCCAGCGGACCGAAGACCTCGCGCCACAGGGCACCGGTGTCGAACCAGCCGTCGTAGTACGCCTCGACGTCCTGGTGGCCGTACTCGAACCGGAGCGAGGCGGGCCGCAGGAAGTCCTCCGTGCCGACGACGAGTGCGGACCGGCCGCGCAGGCGCAGGGCCTCGGCGACGCGTTCGGCGAGATCACCGGGCCGGGCGGCCGGAGCCCCGTCGAAGGCGATACGCGGCCAGGGGCTGCCGTCGGCCGGCTTCAGATCGAGCAGCCGCTCGGCGAGGAGGTCGCCGAGCCGTTCCCAGGTGATCGCTTCGAGTCGCACCCGGCCCATGATGCCGCGCGGGTGAACGGGTGTGGACGGGCGGTCCGGGCGGACGAATGCATGGGGGAACCCGGGCGGACGAGGGAAAGGGGAGGGGCCGGGCAGACGGATGGGCGAGGAGAGACCGGCCGGACAGGTGGGCGGGGAGGGGTCGGGCGGGCCGGGATGTCAGGCCGAAGCGGCGAACTTCCGGGTGCGTATCTCCTCGTACCCGGCGAGAATGTAGGGCGCCGGGACTAGCGGTGCCTCCCCGCGCCGCGCCGGCCGTCCGGCACCGGGAGGTACTACATGACCACCGCCGGAGACATCATGCACCGCGGCGCCCAGTGGATCCCCGCTCACGAGACGCTGGACCGTGCCGCCCAGCTGATGCGTGAGCTCAACGTGGGCGCACTGCCCATCAGTGACGAGAACGAACGGCTCTGCGGCATCCTCACCGACCGGGACATCGTGGTCGGCTGCGTGGCCATGGGCCATGACCCGGCACGCATCACCGCGGGGGAGATGGCCAAGGGCACACCGCGCTGGATCGACTCGAGCGCCGACGTGAGCGATGTACTCGGCGAGATGCAGGGGCACCAGATCCGCCGCCTTCCTGTGATCGAGAACAAGCGCCTGGTCGGGATGATCAGCGAGGCCGACCTGGCCGCGCATCTGACGGACGAGCAACTCGCGGGCTGGGCCGAGAGCGTCTACGCGAAGAGCGCGGCACGCTGACCCCGACGTCCCCACGGCACGACCGGGACACGCGCTCGTCCGGCCACGCGCGCCGGACGAGCGGTGTCACAGCCAGCCGTTGCGCTTGAACCCCCGGTAGAGCGTGGAGCACGCGACGGCGATGATGCCGACGGCCAGGCCATAGCCGAACTTCCAGCGCAGCTCCGGCATGTAGTCGAAGTTCATGCCGTAGACCCCGCAGACCATGGTCGGCACGGCGATCAGTGCCGCCCAGGCCGTGATCTTCCGCATGTCCTCGTTCTGCGCGACGCTGACCTGCGCGAGGTGCGCCTGCAGAATCGAGTTGAGCAGTTCGTCGAACGCGGCTATCTGCTCGGCGGCCCGCAGCTGGTGGTCGGAGACATCGCGGAAGTACGCCTGTATCTCCGGGTCGATCACCCGTATCGGCCGGGTGGCGAGATCCATGATGGGGCGGCCCAGCGGGACCACCGCCCTCTTCAGCTCAAGGAGTTCACGCTTGAGCTGGTAGATGCGCCCGGGATCGGCCCGCGCGCCGTTCGCGGCGAACACATCCGTCTCGACCTGGTCGATGTCCTCCTGCACCGAGTCCGTGACGTTCAGATAGTCGTCCACCACATGGTCCGCGATCGCGTGCAGCACCGCGGCCGGGCCCTTGGCGAGCTGCTCCGGGCGGGCCTCCAGCTCCTCGCGCAGCGGGCCCAGCGAACCGTGCCTGCCGTGCCGCACGGTGACCACGAAGTCCTGGCCGACGAACACCATGATCTCGCCGGTGTTCACCACCTCGCTGGTCGCGGTCAGTTCGGTGTGCTCGACGTAGCAGACCGTCTTGAACACCGCGAACAGCGTGTCGCCGTACCGCTCCAGCTTCGGGCGCTGATGGGCGTCCACCGCGTCCTCGACCGCCAGCGGGTGGAGGTCGAACAGCTCGGCGATGCCCGCGAACTCCACTTCCGTCGGCTCGTGCAGCCCGAGCCAGACGAATCCGCCGTCGGCCTTGCGGATCCGCTGCACCGTCTCGACCAGATCGCGGCCGGCCGGGACCCTCGACCCCTCTTCGTACGCCACACAGTTCACCACCGCGGTGCCCAGCGGAGACCGGGCGGGATGACTCAGGTCGACACGGGCGCGCCGTCGTGTCAGCCGTGCCACCCTGCGCAGGCCGCCGACCTTGCTCAGGCCCGTGACCCTTCGCAGATTCCCTGCCATGGACATCTGGATCTCCTTGCGTGGATCTCCTCGCGCCGCACTCTGCGCCTTGCCGCGGCCAGTCTGCCAGGATGTTTTGACGGCCGGGAAAGCCTGTGGGAACGGAACATTCCGCTCCGCATCCATCACCTCGACCGGTACTGACGAGGCGTCGACGGCTGTCGGCGGGCCGAGCGCGACGCGCTTGACATCGGGAGCGTCAACCATCATGGACAAGCGGGACAACTGGGATGATCGGCGCATGACGCGAACCGACGGGTACCTCCTCGACAACCGGCAGACCGAGGCGGGGCAGCGTTTCGACGCCCTCGCCGCTCTCTTCGACCCCACGACGTTCCGGCACATCGAACGGTTCGGCATCGGATCCGGCTGGCGCTGCTGGGAGGTCGGCGCGGGCGGCACGTCCGTGGTGTCCTGGCTCGCCAAGAAGGTCGGCCCCACCGGCAAGGTCGTCGCGACGGACATCGACACCTCGTGGGCCACCTCGGCCGTCCGCCCGCCGATCGAGCTGCGCGTCCACGATGTGGGTGTGGACGAACCGCCGGGGGAGGGCTTCGACCTCGTGCACGCGCGGCTAGTCCTGGTCCATGTGGCGGACAGGGAGCGGGCGTTGCACTCGATGATCAGATCGCTGCGGCCCGGCGGCCGGCTCCTGGTCGAGGACGCCGACCCGGCGCTCCAGCCGCTGGCCTGCCCCGACGAGCGCGGCCCCGAACAGCAGTTGGCCAACCGGCTGCGCCACGGGTTCCGTGACCTGCTCACCGAACACGGCGCCGACCTCGCCTACGGGCGTCGGCTTCCGCGTCTGCTCCGCGAGGCCGGGCTGCGACAGGTCGAGGCCGACGCGTACTTCCCGATCACCTCGCCGGCCTGCGGCGCGCTGGAGTCCGCGACGATCCGTCAGGTCCGCGACCGGCTCGTCGCCGCGGGCCTCGCCACGGACCAGGACATCGACCGGCACCTCGCGAACGTGGACGCGGGCGGGATGGACCTGGCCACGGCCCCACTGATCTCGGCGTGGGGGCACAAGGTGTAGCAGGGCAGGGCAGGGCAGGGTGAGGGTGCGGTGCCCGGCGGGGGCCGAAGTGGTTGCGCCTCGCCGCCGCGGGCCACG
>NZ_JAPWHT010000495.1:0-7407 GCF_027270795.1 Streptomyces sp. ActVer | reverse complement strand
GGGAATCCTGGGCTGACCCGCCCGCCCACGCGGTGGGGTGCGGGTTCGTTGTGGCTGGTCGCGCAGTCCCCCGCGCCCCTGAAGACCTAGGGGCGCGGGGAACTGCGCAATCTTTTGGCGGGGGTTCGGGGGCGGAGCCCCTGAGTAGGTGATGGGAATGGGTAGGGGCGGCGGGGGCGAGCAAGGTCCTACCCCGCCACCCGCAGCAACAGAACCGCCCGCGCCGGCACAGTGATCGCAGCCCCCGCCCGGTGGACCACCCCGGGCGTCTCCTCCTGCTCCTCCCGCGATGTGTCGACGACGACCTCGTAGCGCTCCGCCCACGGCGCCCCGGGCAGGACGAAGCTCGTGGGACGGTCGCCCGCGTGGAGGACGGCCAGGAAGCTGTCGTCCGTGACCGGTACGCCTCGCGCGTCCCGGCCGGGGATGTCCCGACCGGACAGGTACATGCCGAGCGTCGCCGCGGGCGCGTACCAGTCCCGTTCCGTCATCTCCGCGCCGCGGGCCGTGAACCACGCCAGGTCGCGCAGCCCGTCGGCCGAGTGGGCGCGGCCGGAGAAGAAGGCCCGCCGCCGCAGGACGGGATGGGCGTGGCGGAGGGCGATCAGGCGGGCGGTCAGGTCGAAGAGGGCCCGCCAGTCGGGATCGTCGAGCAGGGTCCAGTCGATCCAGCTGATCTCGTTGTCCTGGCAGTACGCGTTGTTGTTGCCCCCCTGAGTCCGCCCGAGCTCGTCGCCCGCGACCAGCATCGGCACACCGGTGGACAGCAGCAGGGTGGTGAGGAGGTTGCGCAACTGGCGGCGCCGCAGGCCCCGTACGCGGGCGTCCTCCGTCTCGCCCTCCGTGCCGCAGTTCCAGGCGCGGTTGTCGTCCGTGCCGTCCCGGTTGCCCTCTCCGTTGGCCTCGTTGTGCTTGCGCTCGTACGACACCAGGTCACGCAGGGTGAAGCCGTCGTGGGCCGTCACGAAGTTCACCGAGGCGTACGGCCGCCGCCCGCCCCACGCGTACAGGTCGCTCGACCCCGACAGGCGGTACCCGAGATCCCGTACGTCCGGCAGCGCGCCCCGCCAGAAGTCCCGTACGGCATTGCGGTAGCGGTCGTTCCACTCGGTCCACAGGGGAGGGAAGGCCCCCACCTGATAGCCGCCGGAGCCGACGTCCCACGGCTCGGCGATCAGCTTCACCCGGCGCAGCACCGGGTCCTGGGCGATGACGGCCAGGAACGGGGACAGCATGTCGACGTCGTGCATGGAGCGGGCCAGCGCGGCCGCCAGGTCGAACCGGAAGCCGTCCACCCCCATCTCCGTCACCCAGTAGCGCAGCGAGTCCGTGATCAGGCGCAGCACGTGCGGCTGCACCACATGGAGCGTGTTGCCGCAGCCCGTGTAGTCCGTGTACCGCCGGGCGTCGCTCTGCAGCCGGTAGTAGCCGCGGTTGTCGATGCCGCGCAGCGACAGCGTGGGGCCCAGCTCACCCGCCTCCGCCGTGTGGTTGTAGACCACGTCGAGGATGACCTCGATACCCGCGGCGTGCAGCGCGCGCACCATGCTCTTGAACTCGCCGACCTGCTGGCCGGTCGTCCCCGAGGCCGCGTACCCGGCATGCGGCGCGAAGTAGCCGATCGAGTTGTAGCCCCAGTAGTTCTTCATGCCCCGGCGCAGCAGATGGTCCTCGTGCGCGAACTGGTGCACCGGCAGCAGCTCCACCGCCGTCACGCCCAGCTTCACCAGGTGCTCGATCGCCGCCGGATGCGCCAACCCCGCGTACGTGCCCCGCAGTTCCTCCGGGATGTCCGGGTGCAGCTTCGTGAAACCGCGCACGTGCAGCTCGTAGATGACCGAGTCCGCCCAGGGCGTCTTCGGGCGGCGGTCGTCCGTCCATTCGTCGTCGGGCGCGTCGTCGTGGACGACGACACCCTTGGGGACGTACGGAGCGGAGTCCCGGTCGTCGCGCACGGTGTCCGCGACCTGCTGCTGGGGCCAGTCGCGCACATGCCCGTACACCTCCGGCGGCAGCGTGAAGTCGCCGTCCACGGCACGGGCGTACGGATCGAGGAGCAGCTTCGCCGGGTTCCAGCGGGCGCCGGTCCACGGGTCCCAGCGGCCGTGCACCCGGAAGCCGTACCGCTGCCCGGGCCGCACGCCGGGCACGAAGCCGTGCCAGATCTCGTGGGTCAGCTCGGTGAGGGGCACCCGGATCTCGGTGCCCTCGCCGCCCGGGCCTTCGGAGTCGCCGGCTTCGCCGAAGAGGCACAGCTCGACGGACTCGGCACCGCCCGCCCACAGCGCGAAGTTGGTGCCCGAGACACCGTCGGGACCGGTCCGGAAACGCGCCCCGAGCGGGGTCGGCGCACCGGGCCACACGGGGACGGCCGGCGCGACGCGCGGACTGCCGTTCAGCACGGGAGCGGGCTGCGCGGGCAGCCCGACATCCGGGGCGCGCCCCTCCTGCACTGCCTCCTGCTCGGCTGCGCTCGACACCTCACGGCCTCCTGCGGCTCGATGGGAGCGACGCGCGGAGATGCCGTGGCGTCCCGGCCACGGCTCCCCGTCGCGTCGTCCTTCCCACTGTTCTGCCCACCGCCGGGCTCGCACTCACGTTTCCCCAGGAGAGGGCTGACCGGCCCCGGGCGGATGAGGCGTCCCCCACTTCCCCGGGGCCGGTTCGTCGTTGGGCCCCACGTGATGCACGCACAGACGCGCGCGGCGCGCGCAGGGGCCGCGATGGCCGCCGTACTGACATGGGCAGGGCTGCTGGCCGGAGCCGCGGGATGCACCTCGCACGGCGTGGACCAGGTGCTCGGCAAGCCCCGTTCGCCCGAGGAAACGATCCGAGTCTCACCGGACGACGGCAGCAAGGCCGTACGCCCCGAGGAGACCTTGCGGGTACGGGTGCCGGCCGGGCGCCTGGAGTCGGTGAAGGCCGTCAGGTCCCAGGACGCGCAGGACTTCCCGGTGCCGGGCCGGATCGCCGAGGACGGCATGACCTGGCGTCCGGACGAGCCCCGACTGGCCCTGGCCGCCAAGTACTCCGTCGACGTGGTCGCGCTCGACGGCCACGGCCGGCGGGTGGCCCGGCACTCGACGTTCACGACGTCCGTCCCCGACGAGCGCTTCATCGGATACGTCATGCCCGAGAACCGCTCCACGGTCGGCACCGGAATGATCGTCTCGCTGGACTTCAACCGCGTGATCGAGAACCGCGCGGCGGTCGAGCGCGCCGTCCGCGTGACCTCCGTGCCGGAGGTGGAGATCGCCCCGCACTGGTTCGGCGAGAAGCGTCTGGACTTCCGGCCCGAGGAGTACTGGAAGCCGGGCACCAAGGTCACCGTCGCGCTGCGGCTGCGCGACGTCGAGGCGGCCCCGGGCGTGTACGGACTGCAGTACAAGACCTTCTCGTTCACGGTCGGCCGCAGCCAGGTCAGCCTCGTCGACGCCGCCGCCCACACCATGGAGGTGCGCCGCGACGGCGAGGTCCTCTCCACCGTGCCGATCACCGCTGGCGCCCCCAAGAGCACGACGTACAACGGGAAGATGGTGGTCACCGAGATGCTGGAGGTGACCCGGATGAACGGCGCGACGGTCGGCTTCACCGACGCCGACGGCAAGGGCGAGTACGACATCCCCGACGTGCCGCACGCACTGCGCCTCACCACCTCCGGGACCTTCCTGCACGGCAACTACTGGGCGCAGGGCGTCTTCGGCACCGCCAATGTCAGCCACGGCTGCGTGGGCCTGCGCGATGTGAAGGGCGGCAGCTCCGCGACCCCGGCGGGCTGGTTCTTCGACCGCAGCCTCATCGGTGACGTCGTCGAAGTCGTCAACAGCAATGACAAGAAGGTCGCTCCTGACAACGGCCTCGGCGGGTGGAACATGGGATGGAAGGCATGGAAGGCGGGCTCCGCGGTGAAGTAGACCGACAAAGGGGTACGCACAAGACGTGCGCCGACAGCCCCGCGGGCTGTTGAAGTTGGGACTGAACAGTGACAATCCCGGGAGGTCAACGCTCCTGGCGGTGTGATTAATTAGCGCGATACACGCGTGGGACGCGGCTGTGAGCTGCGGGCTCCCGCCATGGGCCCAGGCGTCACGGGGCGACCAACGATGGGTAGTGCGGGCCTTGATCAGGCCGTGCGAGGGGAGAACGAACTTGAACGGGCGACCGATATCGGGGGCGTCGGTTGGCGCGCGGACACGGCGTGGAAAGGGGGCCCTGGCACTGGCGCTGGGGAGTCTGATGCTCGTCGTGACCGCATGCGGCGGGGGAGGGGACTCGGATTCCGGGTCCGGCTCGGGGAAGGGCGGGGACAAGGATTCCGGCCAGGCGGACACCAAGGTCTCGCAGGCGGTCGTGACCGTGGCCCCGAAGGACGGCGCCGACGGTGTGAAGACCAGCGGCGCGCTCAAGGTGACGGCGGCCAAGGGCAAGCTGACCGAGGTCGAGGTCGAGGACACCAAGGGCAACCCGGTCGAGGGGAAGATCACCGACGGGGGCGCGACCTGGACGCCCGACACGCATCTCGCCGCGTCCACCAAGTACAAGGTCCACGCGGTGGCCAAGGACTCCGAGGGCCGTGAGGCGGCGGAGGAGTCCGCGTTCACCACGCTGACCCCGAAGAACACGTTCGTCGGCATCTTCACGCCCGAGGACGGCTCGAAGGTCGGCGTCGGGACGACCTTCTCGGTCAACTTCACGCGGGGGATCACGCAGCCCGAGGACGTCGAGAAGGCGATAGACATCAAGACCGAGCCGGCGGTCGACGTCGAGGGCCACTGGTTCGGCAACGACCGCCTCGACTTCCGCCCCGAGAAGTACTGGAAGCCCGGTACGAAGGTCACCGTGAAGCTCAACCTCGACGGCGTCGAGGGCCGGCCCGGTGTCTACGGCGAGCAGACCAGGACCGTGAAGTTCACGATAGGCCGCAGCCAGGTCTCCACCGTCGACGTCAAGACCAAGAAGATGACTGTCAAGCGCGACGGCAAGGTCATCAGGACCATCCCGGTCACGGCGGGCAAGCCCGGCTACGAGACCTGGAACGGCCAGATGGTCATCACCGAGCGCCTCAGGGTGACCCGTATGAACGGTGCGACGGTCGGCTACGGCGGCGAGTACGACATCAAGGACGTGCCGGACGCGATGCGGCTCACCACGTCGGGCACCTTCATCCACGGCAACTACTGGGGCGGCGACGCCTTCGGCAACTACAACTCCAGCCACGGCTGCATCGGCCTGCGCGACCAGCGCGGCGGCGGTGACCGCGGCGCGCCTGCCGCGTGGTTCTTCGACCGTTCGATCGTCGGTGACGTGGTGGTCGTGAAGAACTCCGACGACCGCGTCGTGGAACCGGACAACGGGCTCAACGGCTGGAACATGTCGTGGGAGAAGTGGAAGGCGTGACGGCCCGGGCCTGGGGGCGGCACTGACCACGCCTCTCCCGGCCCGCCTTGTCGCGGCTTGTACGGCCCCGGTGCGCTGCTCCTCTGTGACGCAGCACACCGGGGCCGTCGCCGTTAGCCCCCGTTAACCTGCCTTCATGACTGTGCATCTCGAAGTCGCCGAAGGTGTCGGCACGATCCGTCTCGACCGCCCGCCCATGAACGCGCTGGACGTCGCCACGCAGGACCGCCTCAAGGAGCTCGCCGAGGAGGCCACGCGCCGCGAGGACGTGCGCGCGGTGATCCTCTACGGCGGCGAGAAGGTGTTCGCGGCGGGCGCGGACATCAAGGAGATGCAGGCCATGGACCACGCGGCGATGGTCGTACGGTCCCGTGCCCTGCAGGACTCCTTCACCGCCGTGACCCGCATCCCCAAGCCGGTCGTCGCCGCGGTCACGGGTTACGCGCTGGGCGGGGGCTGCGAGTTGGCGCTCTGCGCCGACTTCCGCATCGCCGCGGACAACGCCAAGCTGGGCCAGCCCGAGATCCTGCTCGGGCTGATCCCGGGCGCGGGCGGCACCCAGCGCCTGTCCCGCCTGATCGGCCCCTCCAAGGCCAAGGACCTCATCTTCACCGGCCGCATGGTCAAGGCCGACGAGGCCCTGTCGCTCGGCCTGGTCGACCGGGTCGTACCGGCCGACGAGGTGTACGCCGAGGCGCACGCGTGGGCCGCGAAACTGGCCCAGGGGCCGGCGCTCGCGCTGCGTGCCGCCAAGGAGTCCATCGACGCGGGTCTGGAGACGGACATCGAGACCGGGCTCGCCATCGAACGCAACTGGTTCGCCGGGCTGTTCGCCACCGAGGACCGGGAGCGGGGCATGAAGAGCTTCGTGGAGGAGGGGCCGGGCAAGGCGAAGTTCCTCTGACCGGGGTAGGTGCGTCCGGCGCAAGGGGCTGTGGGCGTCCGCGGCAAGGGGTTGTGGGTGTCGGCGGCAAGGGGTGCGGGTGCCGTGAAAGTCACCCGCCGAATTCCGCTGATCCACTTGCAGTTGACGCGATGTCTTACCCGCGTCCCTCGAAGGGGCGGTTTATCCGAGCCTTAAGGCAACCTTAAGACTTCCTTGTCGAGGGCTGCGGGCGATTGCCCCGGACGAGGCTGTTCCCGCAGGCCAGACGGGCCGCGATCGCCACCGAACTGCCGCTGGCATATGCCGATCGAATCGGGCGGAATGGGGGGTTCCGGGGGGCGTATTCCTCCGGAACGCCCCCAACGGGGCCTCTGGGCGGCCATGATGGGGGCATGGCGGGGCTGGAGGGTATCGAACAGCCGCGGCGGCACGGGAGTGCGACCGCGGCGCGCTGGTCGCCCGCGGTCGAGGACGAACACGCGCTCAAGGCGCTGGAGTTGTTCGGCAATCCGACCGAGGGGGAGGTGCCGTTGCCCTCCCGGCCCGAGTCCGCGGCCGCCGCACGTCGGCTGACCCAGGTCGTGGTTCTGCGTCACTGGGGGCTCTCGCCGAAGATGACCGAGGACGCCGTCCTACTGGTCTCGGAGCTTGTGGGCAATGCCGTGCGGCACACGGGTGCGCGGGTGTTCGGCCTCCGCATGCGGCGCCGCCGGGGCTGGATCCGGATCGAGGTCCGAGATCCCTCCCGTGGCCTCCCCTGCCTCATGCCGGTCCAGGAAATGGACGTGAGCGGCCGGGGCCTGTTCCTCGTCGACAAACTCTCCGACCGCTGGGGCGTCGACCTCCTGCCTCGCGGCAAGACGACATGGTTCGAAATGAGGGTGGCTGACCGCTAGGTTTCTCGCCCCCACCGCCCCTACCCGTTCCCGTCCCTCTGGGGCTCTGCCCCAGACCCCGTGGGGTGTCCTTTCGGGCGCAGGTGCGTTGTGGCTGATCGCGCAGTTCCCCGCGCCCCCAAAAGGGGCGCGGGGAACTGCGCAGTCTTTTGGGGGTTCGGGGGCGGAGCCCCTGAGTAAGGGACGATGGGGGTCCCCCCGCTCGAGCGAAGCCGAGAGTGGGGGAGG
>NZ_JAPWHT010000494.1:0-7444 GCF_027270795.1 Streptomyces sp. ActVer | reverse complement strand
CGCATGGGCCACCACCCCCCGCAACGAGGCAAGAAACTCCGCGGCCCCCGGAATCGCGACAACCCCGTCCATGTCCGCCGTCTCCTCGGCGAGCATCCGCGCGTTGTCGGCGTAGTTCTGCTCCATCGGCCGACTGGGCAGCAGCACGGCCATCGACGCGTACCCCTGCCGCCCGTGGACGACCTTCATGACCTCGTCCCCGTCGAGCCCGTGCCGGTCGGCCCAGCGGCGCCACACGCGCTCGACGACGGCGTCCGAGTTGACGAGGGTGCCGTCCATGTCCAGCAGCAGGGCACGGGCGGTCAGCACGGTTGACGCCGTCATCGGCATGCTCCAAAGCGTGGAGGAGGGTCCCGGGCGGGGCCATTCCGTGACCCCCGGGGGGACAAGGCGGCCCCGCCCGCCGGTCAGGGAGTGCGGGCGGGAGCCACTTTGTTCCTCCACGGTACAAAACAAAGGCCCGATCCCGCTACCACCCCAGGGACCCCATTCCATACGAACCCACGACAAGGGGGCCGGCCGAAACCCGAAAGTCCCGCCCCGCCCCTTGTTGTGTCATGCCCGCGTCATTAACTTCTCACCTGACGCACATCTCCCGGAAACCGGCCACCGCGAGCATTCAGTCGCTCGCAGGTCAACTTCCCCCCACCCCAAGGGAGTTCGCATGCCGAAGATCTACGCGCGTCGACGGCTGAGTCTAGTGGCCGCCTTCGCCGGATTGATAGCCATGGTCGGGCTTTTCAACGGCCCGACCGCCTCCGCCGCACTGCCCACCCCGGTCAGCGCGGCCACCGCCCGCACCTACCTCGCCTCGCTCACCGTGGCGACCGAGGACCGTACCGGCTACGACCGCGATCTCTTCAACCACTGGATCACCATCAGTGGCACGTGCAACACCCGTGAGACGGTCCTGAAGCGCGACGGCACGAACGTCGTCACCAGCTCCGCCTGCGCGGCCACCAGTGGCAGTTGGTACTCCGTCTACGACGGCGCGACCTGGACCGCCGCCTCCGACCTCGACATCGACCACCTCGTCCCGCTGGCCGAGGCCTGGGACTCCGGCGCCGACAGCTGGTCCGCGTCCACGCGCCAGGCCTTCGCCAACGACCTCACCCGCCCGCAGCTCATCGCCGTCACGGACAACGTGAACCAGTCGAAGAGCGACCAGGACCCGGCAGAGTGGATGCCGTCCCGCACGGCCTACGCCTGCACCTACGTACGCGCCTGGGTCCAGGTGAAGTACTACTACGACCTCTCCGTCGACTCGGCGGAGAAGAGCAAGCTCAGCTCGGTACTGAGCGGCTGCTGATCACCAGCCGATCCACGGCCGACCGGCAGCAAAAGGCAGCAGATCACCAGCTGACGGACAACCGGCGGACAGCTGATGTACGCCCGATCGGCACCTGATCAACTGCACCATGCACGGAACCTCCCCGCTCACCTCCGTCGTTCCGTACCGTACGGGGCGACGGAGGAGAGTGATCGCGTGGCGGGACTGCGCCTGGGTCCACTGCTGAGGTACGTCGACGGCTCGTCCGCGACCATCTGGGTCGAGGCGAGCCGCCCGTGCACCGCCGAGGTGCGCTGCCCGGACGGCGCGGGCGGTGAGTCCCGCACCTTCCAGATCGCGGGCCACCACTACGCCCTGATCCCGGTCACCGGACTGACCCCGGGCGCGAGGTCCCCGTACGAGGTACTGCTCGACGGGGTACAGGTCTGGCCGCTCCCCGACTCCCGCTTCCCGCCCTCGGTCATCCACACCCCGGTGGACGACCACGAGACCGTACGGGTCGCCTTCGGCTCCTGCCGCTGGGCCACACCGGCCGCCGACGAGAAGGACCCCGGGGGCCCGGACGCCCTGGACACCCTCGCGGCCCGCATCGCCGCGGACCCGGAGAGCGAACGCCCGGACGTCCTGCTGCTGCTGGGCGACCAGGTGTACGCGGACGAGGTCTCGGACGCCACCCGCCGCTGGCTGAAGGCCCGCCGCGGGCTGAACGAACCGCCGGGCGCCGAGGTCGCGGACTACGAGGAGTACACGCACCTCTACTACGAATCGTGGCTGGACCCCGAGATCCGCTGGCTGCTCTCCACCGTGCCCAGCTGCATGATCTTCGACGACCACGACGTCATCGACGACTGGAACACCAGCGAGGCCTGGGTCGCCGACATGCGGGCCACGCCCTGGTGGCGCGAGCGGATCCTGAGCGGCCTGATGTCGTACTGGGTCCACCAGCACCTCGGCAACCTCCCGCCCGAGCGCCTCGCCGAGGACCCCCTGTACGAAGCGGTCCGCGCCACTCCCGACGGCACGGACGCCCTGCGCACCTTCGCCGCCCGCGCCGACAACGACCCGGCCTCGGTCCGCTGGAGCTACCGCCGCGACTTCGGCCGCACCCGGCTCCTGATGGTCGACTCCCGCGCGGCCCGCGTCCTCGACGAGAAGAACCGCTCGATGCTCGACCCGGCCCAGGAGGCGTGGCTGCGCGAGCAGGTGCTGGAGGAGCCGGGTTCGTACGACCACCTCCTCATCGGCACCTCCCTGCCCTGGCTGCTCCCCAACCTCGTGCACGACGCGGAGGGCTGGAACGCCGCGCTGTGCCGGGGCGAGCGCGGCGAGCGCTGGGCCCGGTTCGGGGAGAACCTGCGGCGGGCGGCGGACCTGGAGCACTGGGCCGCGTTCCCGTCGTCGTTCGACTCGCTCGCGGATCTGATCACCGAGGCCGGCTCGGGACCGCAGGCGCCGGCGACGGTGTGCGTGCTGTCCGGGGACGTGCACCACGCGTACATCGCAGAGCCGGTCTGGCGGGAGGGCCTGCCGGGACCCGACGCCCGGGTGCTCCAGCTGACCTGCTCCCCCGTGCACAACTCCATCCCGCTCTCGATAAGACTCGGCTTCCGTTTCGGCTGGAGCGGGGTCGGCCGCGCGATCGGCCGACGCTTCGCCCGGCACGGCAGACTTGAGCGTCCGCCCGTCGACTGGCGGAAAACCGGCGGCCCTTGGTTCGGCAACCAGCTCATGACACTGACCCTGCGCGGCCGTTCGGCACGCCTGCGACTCGACCAGGCGCGGCAGGAACGGGGCGGCCCGGCCCGGCTGCGGACGATCGTCGAATCCGAACTCAGCTGACACACGGACACGGAGAGTAACAACTCCCCCACGCGCAAGCGCTCTTCACGCGACCCGCGACGGGGGACGCTCACGGCGCCCGGCCGCGTCCCGCAATTCCCCGATTGCATACGTTTCTTGCGCACGTTGCGTACGTTGCCCAAGTGCTGTCGTGTTGCCCGTGATGCACACGCTTGGTGCCCGTGGTGCTCGTGACGCATCCCACAACCGGCCCGGTTGATCCGCTCCAGGGCTCGGCTCCCGTGGCGCGCGACGGCATGATGATGCGGACCGTCCGCTTCCGGCGGACGGTGTGCTCTGCCCAGCGCCCCACCTGTCCGGGAGTCACACCTTTGTCTGCAGCGACCGCGGAGCCGACGGACCCGGCACGGACCACGGACCCGGCGGAGACAACACCGTCCGAAAGAGGTCGGGCTGCGTCCGCCGTGTCCATCGCGCTCGTCGGCGCGGGCCCCCGCGGCACCAGCGTCCTGGAACGCCTCTGCGCCTCCGCGCCCGAGCTCCTCGCGCCCGGCACGCGTCTGACGGTCCATGTCGTCGACCCGTCACCGCCGGGCCCCGGCCGGGTCTGGCGCACCGCCCAGCCGGCCGAGCTGCTGATGAACACCGTGGCCTCGCAGGTCACCCTCTTCACCGACGACAGCGTGGACTGCTCGGGCCCGATACGCCCCGGCCCGAGCCTGCACACCTGGGCCGACGGCGAGCTGGGCCCGGACGACTATCCGACCCGCGCCCAGTACGGGCAGTACCTGGAGTGGGTCTTCGGCGAGGTGGTCCGCGGGGCACCGCCCGCGCTTCGGGTCCTGACGCACCGGGCGCGCGCGACCCGCCTCGACGAGACGGCCGACGGCCACCAGATCCTCGTACTCGACAACGGCCGCACCCTCCCGGACCTGTCCGCCGTGGTCCTGGCCCAGGGCCATCTGCCGGCCGTGGCCGACCGGGCACAGCAGCGCCTGGCCGCGTACGCCGATCGCCACGGCCTCCGCCATGTCCCGCCCGCCAACCCGGCGGACCTCGACCTCTCCTGCGTCGCCCCCGGCGAGACCGTCCTCCTGCGCGGTCTGGGCCTCAACTTCTTCGACCACATGGCGCTGTTGACGACGGCCCGCGGCGGGCGTTTCCGGCGCACCCCGGCCGGCCTGCGCTACCTCCCCTCGGGCCGGGAGCCGCACCTGCGGGCCGGCTCCCGCCGCGGCATCCCGTACCAGGCCCGCGGCGACAACGCGAAGGGCCCGTACGGGCGTCACGTACCCCTCGTTCTCACCCCGCACGTCATCTCCCGCTTCCGCAAACGCGCGGACTCGGGCGACGCGCCGGACTTCCTCACGGAGATATGGCCGTTGGTGGCGAAGGAGGTCGAAACCGTCTATTACGAGGGGTTGTTGGGACCCGACGCCACCCTGATACGCGGCTTCCGTGAGCGCTTCCTCTCGGTCCCCCACCGTGATGCCCAAGAGGCCCTGGTCCTGGGCGAGTTCGGGATCGCGGAGGCCGACCGCTGGTCCTGGGACCGGATTTCACGGCCGTACGGAGGTCGGGTCTTCACTTGTACCGGCGACTTCCGGAAGTGGCTGCTGGACCATCTCCGCGAGGACGCCGCACAGGCCGCGCTCGGCAACGTCGACGGTCCCCTCAAGGCGGCTCTCGACGTACTGCGCGACCTGCGCAACGAGTTGCGGCAGATCGTCGACCACGGCGGGCTCGGCGGAGTCTCGCGCCGGGAGCACCTGGACCGCTGGTACACCCCGCTCAACGCGTTCCTGTCGATCGGTCCGCCCCGGCGCCGTATCGAGGAGATGACCGCACTGATCGAGGCGGGCGTCCTGGAGGTGCTCGGCCCTCGGCTGGAGGTACGGGCCGAGGACGGGGCGTGGGTGGCGCACTCCCCCGACGTGCCCGGCTCGACCGTGACGGCGACGACGCTCGTCGAGGCACGGCTGCCCGAGCCGGACCTCCGGCGGACGGCCGACGAACTCCTCGCCCGGCTCCTGAAGACGGGCCAGTGCCGCCCGCACACGGTGGACGGTTACGAAACCGGAGGGCTGGACGTAACACAGCGCCCCTACCGTCTGATCGACCGTCAGGGACACGCGCACGCAAGGCGGTTCGCGATCGGAGTGCCTACGGAGGGTGTGCACTGGGTGACCGCCGCCGGGGCCCGGCCCGGTGTGGACTCGGTCACGCTGTCGGACGCCGACGCGGTGGCGCGGGCCGTTCTGCGCACGGCCGCGGACCAAGCGGGACAAGGCCGCGAGGCGGATCCGGAACCCACAGCACACCCACAAGCATGGCCAAAAGTTGAACTTGCAAGCATCGATTAGGCAGACCTAACGTGGAGCACTCACTCGGTTCCGTCCCCCACACCGGCCCCTTTCCGGGACCGGATCCAGACCGAAGGAGTTCCCCCACATGACCGGACGCCTCAACAGCGCCCAGCCGTACGCCATCGGCCTGTTCCGCATAGTCATCGGCCTGCTCTTCGCCTGCCACGGCGCCGTCTCGCTCCTCGGCGTACTCGGCGGCCTGGACGGCAAGGGCTCCACCGTCGAGACCGGCGCCTGGCCCAACTGGTACGCGGCCGTCATCGAGCTCGTCGGCGGCAGCCTGGTCCTGCTCGGCCTCGGCACCCGTATCGCGGCGTTCATCGCGTCGGGCGCGATGGCCTACGCGTACTTCAAGGTCCACCAGCCCGAGCACCTCTGGCCGATCCGGAACAACGGCGAGGGCGCGGCCATGTACTCCTGGTCGATGTTCCTGCTGGTCTTCACCGGCTCGGGCGCGCTCGGCCTGGACCGGCTGTTCAAGGGCCGCTCGTCCGCGTCCTCGCCCTCGGACGGGAAGCGCTCCTCGGAGCCGATCACGGCCTGACACCCGCACCCGCAAGCAAGCCGTGCCCGCCCCTGCCGCATCGAGGGGCGGGCACCCGCGCCCCAAAGGGGCGCGGGGAACTGCGCGACCAGCCACGACGCACCCACAGACGGACACCCGGCCGAGAGATCACTCACGCCCCGCCGAACGGCACCGTGAAGCAGGCCAACCGCACGCCCGAGCCACCCTGTTCACCGTGCAGCACAACGGACGCGGCCTCCCCGAACCGGAAGTTCCAGTCGTGCCGCGCACTCGCCCCACCCGCCCCACGCGCGTCGGCCGTGAAGTCGAGCCAGACCTCGTTGTCGGGGTTCATACTGGCGGGGTCCGTGGACGGCCGGTGCTGGTAGTGCCCACCCGCGGCGGCCGGATCGGCGCCGCACGGCTTCCGGTGCACATGCGCGCCGTACTCGTGGCCGGCCTTCAGCCCGGTCAGCCGCACCTTCACCGTCGTGGCGCCGCGCTCGGAACTGCGCTGGCCGACCTCGATCCGCGAGCCGGCGGGCACGAGCCTCATGTCGTACGTGACGGCCGCCGACGGGACGAAGGCGCCGGGCGGGGCGAAGCGGGCGTCCGTCCGCATCGAGTAGCCGTGCTCGCCGCCGGTGCCGCCCGTACCGCCGCCCGGCTCGACCGTGCCGCCATCGCCGCCGGTCGCGCCGTGGGCACCGCCCGCGCCGGTCACGAGCGCGGCCGACGCCAACGCCAGGACGACGAGCCCCACCGCTCCCGTTCTTCCTGCCCGACCCGTCCGGCCCGTCCGGCCCGTCCGGCCCGTTCGCCCTGTTCGCTCTGTCCGACCTGTTAGTACTGCCGCCATTCCTGACACCATCGCTCGTTCCGCTCCTCACACCGTTGGCCGCCCCTTTCCGTTGGTACGGGACGCGGCGCCGGCCCGCCCGCCGGGAAGCGGCAGCCGGGTGAACATGATGTGGCGAACGCACGTGCCCCCTGTGGATCTCCTGTCGGACCCGAGGCGTACGCTGTATGGCTGTCACAGGCCGCTCCTGCCGCTCCCCCGCGACATCGCGGCATCACGGCACGGTTCGGGCCTACGGGGGAGACACAGGGGAGTTCGGGTGCTTGAGAGTGTGGGGTCGCTGTCCGGCAGCCCTTGGATCTACAGCCAATGGATCTATGCCGTGGTGGCTGTGTCGGTCCTGTTCGACGTCTTTCTGCCGGTACTGCCGAGCGGCGTCCTCGTCATCACGGCGGCGACGGCGGCCGCGGCCGGTACCGGCGCGGCTGCCGTGCACGTGCCGGACATCCCGGCCGCGCACGTGCCGGACCTCCTCGCGCTGACCCTCTGCGCCGCGACCGCCTCGGTCCTCGGCGACCTGGTGGCGTACCGGCTGGCCTGGCGCGGCGGGGAGCGCCTGGACCGCGCCATCGCCCGCTCCCGCCGCCTGAGGGGTGCGCAGGAACGTCTCGGCGCGGCGCTGG
>NZ_JAPWHT010000493.1:0-7460 GCF_027270795.1 Streptomyces sp. ActVer | reverse complement strand
GCGAACGGCTGGCCGCCCTGCTGGGGCGGCGGCGGGGCGTACCAGCCCGGCTGGCCCTGACCCGGCACCGGCATCTGCTGCGGGGGCATCGCGCCCGGCGGCAGCTCCTGCTGCAGGCCCGCGCGCTGGTCGATGGTGGAGCGGTAGTCCACGGCGCCCTGCGTCATCCGCATGTACGCCTCCTCCAACGAGGCCTGGTGCGGGGAGAGCTCCCACAGGCGTACGTCGGCGCTGTGCGCGAGGTCGCTGATCCGGGGGAGCGGCAGGCCCATGACACGCAATGCGCCGTCCTGCTCGGGCAGCACCTGGCCGCCCGCCTCGGTCAGCGCAGCCGTCAGCTTCTCGCGCTGCTGGGGCTCGGTCTCGGGCGTACGCACGCGGGCGAAGTCGGCCGAGTTGTGCGAGATGAAGTCGCGGACGCTCATGTCGGCGAGCAGCTGGCCGCGGCCGATCACGATGAGATGGTCGGCGGTGACGGCCATCTCGCTCATGAGGTGGGAGGAGACGAAGACGGTCCGGCCCTCCGCGGCCAGCGACTTCATCAGGTTCCGCACCCAGAGGATGCCCTCGGGGTCGAGGCCGTTGACCGGCTCGTCGAAGAGCAGCACCTGGGGGTCGCCGAGGAGCGCGGCGGCGATGCCGAGCCGCTGGCCCATGCCGAGCGAGAAGCCCTTGGAGCGCTTTTTCGCCACGTCCTGGAGGCCGACGACGCCCAGCACCTCGTCCACGCGGCGGGCCGGGATGCCGGACAGCTGGGCGAGGCACAGGAGGTGGTTGCGGGCGTGCCGGCCACCGTGCACGGCCTTGGCGTCGAGGAGCGCGCCGACCTGGCGGGGGGCGTTGGGCAGCTTGCGGTAGGGGTAGCCGCCGATCGTGACCTGACCGGAGCTGGGGTTGTCGAGCCCGAGGATCATGCGCATGGTCGTCGACTTGCCCGACCCGTTGGGCCCGAGGAAACCGGTGACGGAACCCGGCCTTACCTGGAAGGAAAGGTTGTACACGGCTGTCTTGTCGCCATAGCGCTTCGTCAGGCCGACTGCCTCGATCATTCTCCGCACCCATCGAATGGTTCAGGACGTCGGGGCACACGCCCCCGTAAGGGTTAGGAGGATAGCCGGGCGCTGACGGTTCCCCCCAAAGCTGAGCAAAATCGTGAGCCCTACGCGTCCCTCTTCTTCAGCAGCACGTATCCGCCCGCCACCGCCACCAGCACCCACAGGACCATGATTCCCAGGCCGCCCCAGGGGCCGTACGGCACATCGTCGTCGATCGGGGTGACGACCTGCATGATCTTGCTGCCCGCCTGGTCCGGGAGGTACTGGCCGACCTTCTTGGTGGCGCCGACGTTGCCGAGGATGGCGGAGATCAGGAAGAAGAAGGGCATCAGGATGCCGAGGGAGAGCATCGGGCTGCGCAGCATCGTGGCGACGCCCATCGAGAAGAGGGCGATGAGGGTCATGTAGAGGCCGCCGCCGATGACCGCGCGCAGGACACCCGGGTCGCCGATCGAGGCCCGGTGCGAGCCCAGCATCGCCTGGCCGAGGAAGAAGGCGACGAAGCTGGTCGCGAGGGCGACGACGAAGGCGAGTCCGGTCGCCACCGCGATCTTGCTGAAGAGGAAGGTGCCGCGCTGCGGGACCGCGGCGAGCGAGGTGCGGATCATGCCGGTGCTGTACTCGTTGGAGACCACCAGCACACCGAACACGATCATCGCCAGCTGACCGAGGCTCATCCCCGCGAAGCTGATGAACGTCGGGTCGAAGGAGAGCCGGTCCTTCGTGCTCAGGTCGTCGAACTCGTTCTTGGACAGCAGCGAGATGAGCACGCCGAGCGCGACGGTGACCACCGCGGCGAGAGAGAGCGTCCACACCGTGGACGCCACCGACCGGATCTTGGTCCACTCGGACCGGACGACCTGGGTCGCGGACATGGATTCAGCCCTTCTTCCAGTCGTTGCCCCACTGGGGCGCCTGCGGCTGCCCGGTGGGTGCGACGGCGGTCGGCACGGTGCCGGCGAGCCCCGGGTCCGAGTGCGCGTGGTACTCCACCGACTCCGCCGTCAGCTGCATGAACGCCTCTTCCAGCGAGGCCTGTTGGGGGCTCAGCTCATGCAGCACGATCTGGTGCTGGGCCGCGAGCTCCCCGATGTGCTCCGACTTCGAGCCGTCCACTTCGAGCGCCTCGCCGCCCGCCTCGACGACGGTGACCCCGGCCCCGTGCAGCACGTCGAGCAGCCGCTCCCGCTGGGGCGACCGGATCCGTACGTACGAGCGTGAGTTCTGCCGGATGAAGTCGGCCATGGAGGTGTCGGCGAGCAGCCGGCCCTGGCCGATCACGACGAGGTGGTCGGCGGTCAGCGCCATCTCGCTCATCAGGTGCGAGGAGACGAAGACCGTACGGCCCTGGGCGGCCAGGGACTTCATCAGGTTGCGGATCCAGTGGATGCCCTCGGGGTCGAGCCCGTTGACCGGCTCGTCGAACATCAGGATCCGGGGGTCGCCGAGCAGCGCGCCCGCGATACCGAGCCGCTGCCCCATGCCGAGCGAGAAGCCCTTGGCCTTCTTCTTGGCCACCGCCGTGAGGCCCACCGTGTCGAGGACCTCGTGCACCCGCGCCCGCGGAATCCCGTTGCTCTGCGCGAGGCACAGGAGATGGTTGAAGGCGCTGCGGCCGCCGTGCATGGCCTTGGCGTCGAGCAGGGCACCGATGTACTTCAGCGGATCCTTGAGATGGTCGTAGTGCTGCCCGTCGATCCGCACATCACCCGCGGTCGGCCGGTCGAGCCCGAGCAGCATCCGCATCGTCGTGGACTTGCCGGCCCCGTTCGGCCCCAGAAACCCGGTCACGATCCCCGGCCGCACGGTGAACGTCAGATGATTCACCGCCATCTTCTCGCCGTACCGCTTGGTAAGCCCTTCAAGCTCGATCATGGGCTCACGCTAAAACGCGACAAAGCCCCCTGCCACTTCAGTGACAGGGGGCTCTATGTCTCTTAGCGGCCGCGCCCCGTCAAGGGGCGCGGGGAACTGCGCGACCAGCCACGACCGGCCCGCAGCTCTCCCACAACCCATCCCTACCGGGACTGCTGCGCCGGAACCCCACGAGAGATCGGCTCGTCCTCGGCCGGCGAGCCGGCGGCAGCCACAGCCGCACCGGTCAGCGTCGCGAGCATCTCGCGGACGTTCGTCAGCTGAGCGTTGATCGAGTCGCGACGGTTCGTGAGAGCCGCCAGCTCGCGCTCGGATTCCGAACGGATCCGGTCCGCCTTGGCGTTCGCGTCGGCCACGATGTCCTCGGCCTGGCGCTGAGCCGTCTCCACCGTCTGACGGGCGCGGCGCTCGGCGTCCGTACGCAGCTTCTCGGCCTCCAGGCGGAGCTGCTCCGCGCGGTGCTCGATCTCCGCGAGACGCTTCTCGGCCTTGGCCTGACGCGAGGCCAGGTCGCGCTCGGACTGCTCCCGGCGCTTGGCGAGGTTCGTCTCGAAGTCGGCGGCGGCCTGAGCGGCCTTCGCACGGGTCTCCTCGAAGAGGGCGTCCGCCTCCTCACGCTTGGACTGCGCGTCCTTCTGAGCCTCGGTACGCAGCTGAGAAGCGTCGGACTTGGCCTTCTCGACGATCCGGACGCCCTCGTCCTCCGCCTTGGCCTTGCGGTCCGCAGCGAACGATTCTGCGTCGTTACGCACCTGCTGGGCCGCCGACTCGGCGAGCTCACGGTGCTGTTCCGCCGCGCGACGGGCCTCTTCGCGCAGGTCCTTCGCCTCCTCCTCGGCGAGGCGGAGGATCTTCTCGACGCGCGCGCCGAGGCCGGCGTACGACGGCTCGGCGTCGCTGACCTGGGCCTGGGCGTTCTGCGTTTCGAGATGGAGCTCCTCGATGCGCTTTTCCAGAGCAGTGATACGGGCCAGAGCGCTGTCACGGTCGGAGACGAGCTTCGAAATGCGTTCGTCCACCTGAGCGCGGTCGTACCCACGCCGCACAAGCTCGAAGCCGTAGGGGGAAGTGTCGCTCATGGGGTTCCTGTCGAATGAGACCGGTGAGGTGATAGGTGGAATCCTAGGGGTCAAGACGGTGTGTCATCGAGCAGTAGCCCGATTGATATGGAGAATGACACCCTTTTTGGTGGCTAACAGCCGGACCGCTTGCCAGAGACGATGCCGAAGGCCTCTGGTAAGCACGGAAGTTGGCCATTTGGCTAGCCCTCCGACGGCTTGCCACCCGAACGAGTCGCACCGGCCGCAGCGGCAGCCTTGACGCCACCGTCCTTGCCACTCGACGGGGCCTCAAACGACTCCAACGCCTCAAGGACGTCCTGGACACGGGAGATCTCGGCATTGATGTCCTCGCGGCGCCGGACCAGCACCTCCAGCTCGCGCTTGCCCTCCTCGACCGCGGCCCGCGCCTCGCGCACCGCCTCGGACCTGATCGCCTCGGCCTCGGAGATGAGCGCGGCCTTCTTCTGCTCGGCCTCCTTGAGGAGCCCCTCCGCCTTCTTCACGGCGGCGATCCGGACCTTGCCCGCCTCGGAGTTGGCCTCCGACACCAGGTCCTTGGCCTTCGACTCGGCTTCCCTCAGCTGGTCCTCGGCGGCCTTGATGAGCGCGTCGCAGCGGTCGCCCGCCGCCTTCATCGTCTCCGCGGACTCCCGGCGGGCCCGGTCGTGCAGATCCTCGATCTCGCCGGTGATCCGGTCACGCAGCTCCTCGGCCCGCTCTCTTATGGCGGTGGCGTCCCGGCGCGCGCCGACCAGCAGCTCGTCCGCGTCCGTCCGGGCCCGCTCCACCAGCGAGTTGCCCTCGACGGTCGCCTCGGAGACCAGCCGCTCCGCCTCGTTGCGGGCGGCGCCGACCATCGTGTCGGCATGCCCTTCGGCGTCCGCGGTGGTCTTGTGCGCCGTCTGCTGGGCCTCCGTGATCAGCTTGTCGGCCTCGGCAGCCGTCTCCGAGATCAGCGTGTCGACCTGCTCGGCCGCCTCGGAGCGCCGCTTGTTGGCCTCCTTGCGCGCCTTGTCCAGGGTGTCGTCGGCCTCGTCGCGGGCGTTCGACATGAGCCGGTCCGCCTCGGCGGCCGCCTCGTTCTTGACGCGCGCCGCCTCCGACCTGACCCGCTCGGCGTGCTGCTGCGCGGAACCGACCGTCTCGGCCGCCTCGGCGCGCAGCCGCTCCGCGTCGTCCGTCGCGTCCGCGATCAGCTTCTCGGCCTTCGCCACCGACTCCGAACGGACCCGCTCCGCCTCCGCGTTGGTCTCCGCCGTGAGCCGCTCCGCCTCCGACGTCACCTCGGTGATGAGGGTGTCGGCCTGCGTCGCCGCGTCCGACCGGATGCGGTTGGCGTCCTCGCGGGCCTCGGCCCGCGCCCGTGAGGCGTCCTGCTCGGCCGCCGCGACGGTGTCCGACGCCTCCGTACGGGCCCGCTGGACGAACTCCGAGGCGTCCGAGCGCAGCCGCTCGGACTCGGTGATCGCCTCCGAGACCGTGCGCTCCGCAAGGGACTTGGCGGCCTCCGACTCCTGGTGCGCCTCGCGCCGGAGGCGGTTGCCGTCCTCGGCGGCCCGCTCCCGCTCCGCGTACGCGTCGGCGCGGACCCGGTCGGCCTCCTGCTGCGCCTCCGTACGCGTGCGCTCCGCCGCGTGCTCGGCGGCGCTGCGCAGGCCCGTGATCTCCTCCTGGGCCTGCTCGTGCAGCCCGGCGACGGAATCCCGGACCTGCTGTGCGGTCTGCTCGGCGGCCGACACCATCTCGGTCGCCCGGCGGTCCGCCTCCTCGACCAGCCGTACGGCCTCGGTCTGGGCCTCGTCCACGCGGTTGCGCGCCGACGCCAGCAGCTCCTCGCTCTGCTCGCGAGCCCGCTCCCGCTCCTGGTCGGCCTCCTGCCGGGCGGCGCCGAGGAGCTCCTCGGCCTCGCGGCGGCGCCTGGCGGCCTCCTCCTGGGCGGCGGACAGCGCCTCGGCCGCCTCCGTGGCGAGCCGCTCCGCGGCGGCCTGCGCCTCGGACCGTACGCGGTCCGCGGTGTCCTGAGCCTCCGACTTCAGCCGCTCGGCCTCCGCCGCGGCCTCCGAACGCAGCCGTACGGCGATGGACTCGCCCTCGGCACGCGAGGCGGACGCGTCGGAAGCGGCCTCGTCGCGGAGCCGCTCGGCCCCCGCCCCGGCCTGCGCCTGGAGCGTACGGATCCGCTCGGCGGCCTCGCCGCGCAGCCGGTCGATCTCCTCGGCGGCCTCACGACGGATCCGCTCGCCCTCCGCGCGCGCGTCGGTCAGCGCCTCCTCGGCAGACGCGAGGCGCTCCTCGGCCTCCGTGTGCAGCCGGGTCAGCCCCTCGGCGGCCTCGGCCTGGCGGGCCGCTATGGCCCGCTCGGTGTCCTCGTGCAGTTCACGGGCGGCACGCTCGGCCTCCGCGATGATGCCCTCGGACTGCTCGACGGCCTCCGCCCGGTGCCGCTCGGCCTCCGCGCGGGTGCGCTCCAGGGTCTCCTCGGCCTGCCGGCGCAGCGTCGTGGCGCGCTCGATGGCCTCCGTACGGACCCGCTGGCTCTCCGTCGTCGCGTTCGACCGCTGGTCGTCCGCGTCGGCCTTCGCCTTGGCGAGCAGCTCCTCGGCGGTCTTGGCCGCCTCCTCGATCTGCTGGACGGCCTCACGCCGGGCCTCGGAACGGATCCGCTCGCCCTCGGCGTTGGCGTCCGCGCGCAGCTGCTCGGCGTCACCGCGCAGCCGGCGCGCCTCCTCCTGCAGCTCGACCGTCTTGGCGCGGTACTCCTTGGTGTCGTCCTTCGCCGTGCCCTTGAGCTGCTCGGCGATGTCGTGCGCCTCGGCACGCAGCCGGTCCGCCTCCGCCTCGGCCCCGGCGCGGATCCGCTCGGCCTCCTCGGACGCGGCCTTGGTGGTCGACTTGGCTTCCTCGGACGCCTTGTTCAGGACGTCCTCGGCCGTACGGGCCGCCTTGGCGAGCTGGGAGGCGGTCTCCTCCGCGGTGAGGCTGCGCGCGTTCTCCTCGGCCTCCGCGACGATCTTCTCGGCGGCGGTCCTGGCGTCCGCGACGACCTGCTCGGCCTCGGCCTTGGTGGACTCGGCCTCCTTGGTGGCCTCGCTGACCAGCCGGGCGACCTGCTCCTTCGCCGTACGCGTGCGCTGCTCGTTCGCCGACTCGGCGCTGGAGAGCGCCTTGGCCGCGGCCTCCTTCGCCTCGGCGAGGACCTTCTCCGCCTCGGCCCGCGCCTCGCGCAGCGCCGACTCGGCCTCGCTTATGCGCTGCTCGGCGGCCCGGCTCAGCTCGCCGGCCTGACGGCGCGCGCTGTCCGACTCGGTCGCGGTCGAACTGCGCAGCTGCTCGGCGTGGTCGGTGGCCTCCTGGGCCTGCGTCGACGCCGCGTTCAGTAGCCGCTCGGCGTCGGTGCGGGCCCGGCGCAGCAGCGCCTCGGCCTCCGCGCGCGCCTGCTCCGCGTCGCTCTGCAGCCGCTGACGGGCCA
>NZ_JAPWHT010000492.1:0-7483 GCF_027270795.1 Streptomyces sp. ActVer | reverse complement strand
TCCCGACTTCGACCCGGACGAGGCCACCCGCGGCGCCTTCCTGCCGTACTGGCCCGCCGTACTGACCCGCCGTACTGACCCGACGTACTGAGCCGCCACGCGGCGCGCCGTACCGACCGAGGAGACTGGACGATGACAGGGCAGCCGTTCCCCGTCGAGGCCGGGCACATCATGATGTTCGCCCGCGCCATCGGCGACGAGACCCCGGCCCACCGGGGCGAGACCGCACTCGCACCGCCCACCTTCACGATGGCGAGCGCTCAGTACGACCCCGACCATCGCCTGCGGCCCAGGCCGGGCGAGGAGTGGTTCGGCTCGGGGAGCGGCCCCGGGGCGATGCCCGAAGGCGGCGGCGGGCTGCACGCCGAGCAGCACTTCGAGTACCACCGCCCGGTCCGCGCGGGGGAGACCCTGTACGCGACCACCGTCCCCGGACGTAGCTGGGAGAAGCAGGGCCGCACCGGCCGCCTGCTGTTCAGCGAGCGCGTCACCGAGTACCGGGACGCCGTCGGCGAACCCGTCGTCAGCGCCCGGACCGTGGCCGTCGTGCCCGAGGGCCCCGCAACTCCGAAGGACGCCCGATGAGCCTGAGCGCGGACGGCATAAAGGTCGGCGAGACCCGGGAGAGCGTGCTGGTCGAGGACCTGAAGCGCACCCGGATCGTGCAGTACGCGGGTGCGTCGGGCGACTACAACCCGCTGCACACCGACGAGAGGTTCGCCACCGAAGTCGCGGGATATCCCGGCGTGTTCGCCCATGGAATGCTGACGATGGGCATGACCGGCCGGGTCCTCACCGACTGGGTGGGCACCGAGGCGCTGCTCACCTTCGGCGTGCGCTTCAAGGCCCAGGTCTGGCCCGGGGACACCCTGACGGCCACGGCGACCGTCGAGTCCGTCGAGGACACACCGGCCGGACCGGTCGCCCACTTCTCCGTGCGCACCGTCAACCAGAACGGCGCCGAGGTGGTCACCGGCATCGCGGCGGCCCGGCTGGAGCCCTGAACCGATGGGCGGCGCGCCGAAGGCCGTAGCGGCACCCACCTGGACCGCGATGGTGAGCCGTGCCTACGACCACGCGCGTCCCGCCGTCCGGTTCCGCGACCTGAGCTGGACAGGACACGAACTCCTCGACCGGGCGGGTGGCGCGGCCGACCTGCTGGACACGCTCGGCCTCGCCCCCGGCGAGCCGGTGCCCGCACTGATCGCCACCTCCGCCGACGCCCTCGCGCTGGTGATCGGTGGCGCGGGATCGGGCCACCCGCTCGCCCCGCTCGGCGTCCGCGCGACCCCGTACGAGATCGCGGCGGTGGTCAAGGCCTCGGGGTCCCAACTCCTCCTCGCCCAGCCGGAGTTCGCCGAGCTCGGTGAGCATGTGGCACAACTGGTCGGGTGCCCGGCCGTAGTCGTCCCCGAACTGCGTCCGAGCGGACGGGCGTTGACCGCCGAGCCCGACGCGCTCGCCGCGGTCCTGCACACCTCCGGGACGACCGGTATCCCCAAGCCCGTCCCCATGACGCAGCGGCGGCTGGCAGCCCGCGCGCACCTCAACGGCCGGCTCTGCGCGCTCGACCCCGACAGCTTCTACGGCGGCAGCGCGCCCTTCCACCACATCGCGGGCCTCGGCAACATCGCCGTCGCCCTCGCGGCCGGCGCGCTGATCACCGGTCTGCCGCGCTTCACCGTCGAGGGCTGGGCCCTGCTGCGGGAACTCGGCACCACCCACACCAGCATGGTCCCCGCGATGCTGGAAACGCTGCTGGCGGCCGGTCAGGCCCGCCACGAAGGGCTGCGCGTCCTCCAGTACGGCGGCGCGCCCATCCGCCCCGGCACACTGCGGCGCACGTACGAGGCGATGCCCGGCGTCCGCATGCTCAACATGTTCGGCCAGACCGAGGGCTCGCCCATCAGCGTGCTCACCCCCGAGGACCACCGCGAGGCGGTCGCCGGGCACACCGCACTGCTGCGGTCCGTCGGACGGGCTGCCCCCGGTGTCGAACTGCGGGTCGGGGACGCGGGGCCGGACGGCGTCGGCGAGATCCATGCCCGCGCCGGCCATCTCTTCCGCGTGGACGCCCAGGGCTGGCTGCACAGCGGCGACCTGGGCCGGGTGTCGGAGGACGGCTATCTCTACCTGTCCGGCCGACGAACCGACATGATCATCCGAGGGGGCGAGAACGTCCACCCGCTGGAGGTGGAGACGGTTCTGGCCTCGCACCCCGGCATCGCGGACGTGGCGGTCGCCGGCGCGCCGGACGACCGGCTGGGCCAGACCGTCGTCGCCTTCGTCGTACCGTCCGACCGTGACGACCCACCGGAACCGACGGCGCTCAGGTCGTACGCCCGCGACCTCCTCTCCGGGTTCAAGGTGCCCGTCCGCTGGTGGTTCGTGGACGAGCTGCCGCGCAACGCCAACGGCAAGGTCCTACGCCGCGGCCTGCGGGAACCGCCGGCGGGCAAGGGAGACTCGTATGACGCCTGACCACTCCGTCGTCGCCCCGGAGAGCGTCGGCGTCGACCCGCGTCGGCTCGACGTACTGCTGCGCAGGATCCGGCTGGAGGTCGACCACGGACCGCTGCCGTCCGCTCAGGTCGCCGTCGCGCGGGGCGGCCGGCTGGTGGCCTTCGAGACCTGGGGCGACGCCCGTCCGGACACCCGGTACGTCCTGCAGTCCGTCGGACGGTCGATCGTCGCGGGCGTCGTGTGGAAGCTGATCGGCGACGGGCTGCTGGACGTGGGCGAGCAAGTCGCCGCGATCATCCCGGAGTTCGCGCCGAACGGGAAGGAGGAGGTGACGGTCGAGCAGGTCCTCACGCACACCGCCGGCTTCCCCTTCGCACCGCTCGGGTACCCGAAGATGCTCGACCGCGAGCAGCGGCTCGCCGCGTTCGGCCGCTGGCGGCTCGACTACCCGCCGGGCAGCCGCTTTCAGTTCCACCTCACCTCGGCTGCCTGGCTGATCGCCGAGATCGTCGAGCGGCGTACGGGCCTGACTTTCGCCGAGTACCTGCACGAGCGGATCGCCCGCCCGCTGGGTCCGTCCTCGATCGAACTCGGCGTCCCCGTGGACCGGCAGCCCGGCACCGTCGCCCCGATGACCGCCACCGACCGTACGGAGGACGACCAGGACCCCGACCCGTGGGGACCCTGGTACCTGTCCGACCCGCGGGTGCTCGCGGCCGGCGAGCCGAGTCACGCGCTGGTCGCCACCGCCGCCGATGTCGCCCTGTACTTCCAGGCGCTGGAGCACTCGGGCCTGTGGAAGCCGGAAGCGGTGGCGGAGGGAACCCGGATCCGCCTGACCGAGCACCCGCACGGCGAGCAGATCTACGGGGGCGGCAGTGGGCGGCGTACGAGCATGGGGCTGTTCGTCACCGTGGCCGGTCCGGACGGGGGCAGCCAACTGCCGTCCACGGGCTCACCGTTGCTCTTCGGCAGCGCCGGAGCCGCGTACCAACTGGGCTTCATGGACCCGGAGTCCGGCCTGTCCTTCGCCTGTCTGAGCAACGGCTACCCGCTCGCGGGCTACGACCACTCGCGGCGCGGCACGGCTCTGCTCACCAACCTGGCGAACCTCGCGGCCGACCTCGTCGACTGAACCGTGGCCGAAGCGCTGAGTCGCACGCGCCATGTCCTACTGACTGAGCCCGGTACCGAAGTCGGTACCGGGCTCAATCGCGGAGACCGCCAGGCTCAACGGCTGATCAGCTGCTGCGCGTTGTTGTACATGATGTCGTCCTGGACCGACTCGTCGAGCTCCGCGAGGAGCTTGCGGTAGTCGGCCGGGTTGGCGATGCCCTCGGCGTGCGGGAAGTCCGAGCCCATCACGATGGACTCGTGATAGCCGAGACGCTTCACCAGGCTCGGGATGTCGTCCTCCGGGTAGGGCACCACCCGGATGTGCTTGCGGAAGACCTGGCTGGGGCGCTCGTCCAACTGGCCGCCTATCCAGGGGCCGTTGCGGCCCATGCCGCGGCTCTTGTCCATGTGGCGGACGAAGTGCGGCACCCACTCGGCGCCGAACTCGGACACCAGAACGTTGATGTCGGGGAAGCGCCCGAAGAGGTTGTCGAAGATCAGCGCTGACAGCGTCTCCTCGATCGGACGCTGGCCGTAGGTGTTCATCCACTGCCACGCGGACATCCGGAAGTGGATCGGGCTGGCGTCGTGGCCCCAGGCCGGGGCGACGTTCGAGTTGTAGTAGAACTCGCTGATGTGGTAACAGACGCTGGCCTTGGCCTCGTTGACCAGTTTCCAGAACGGGTCGAAGTACGGGTCTCCGGGCGAGCGGCCGTACTGCGGGCCGGTCGGCAGCATGATGAACCGGGCGCCCTGCTCCAGCACGAACTCCAGCTCCTTCACCGCACTGTCCAGGTCGCGCAGGGACAGCAGGGCGGGGGAGTAGATGCGGTCGTTGTGGTTGAAGCCCCACACCTCGTTCATGTAGCGGTTGAACGAGTGGTAGTTGGCGTAGAGCGGCTCGACGCCCTGTACGTACTCCTCGGCGACCAGAGCCCAGCCGCCCGGGTAGATGATCGTCTGGTCCAGGCCCTGTTCGTCCATGACGCGCAGCCGGGCCTCGCGGTTCTGGTACGCCTCGTGCATCGGCTCGAACTGGTAGGTCTCGTCGGGGTTGCCCGAGGCCATCGCCTTGAGCATCTCCTTGAGCGAGCCGGGCCGGTAGACCTGCCCGAACTCCGGCTCCAGACACACCACGATCCGGTCCCCGGCGAGGATGACCTCACGGCCGTCCGGCAACGTCACCGGCGCCACGGCCTGGCCCAGGAACTCCTTCGGGAGGTAGCGCGTGAAGGAGTCCCGTTCCTCGTACATGTGCTGGTCGCAGTCGAAGATCCGCTTGCGCTGTTCGGCCATGGCCGTCGCCTCCACCCTGAAGCCATTCAGTACGCCTCCTATAATTATCTAACTATTTGGAGAACGCAAGGGAGGGTGAGGGGCGGGTGTTCGGGGTGGTCAGTCGATGAGCTCCAGGACCGTCTTGGGGCCCAGCGCGTTGACGACGTCGTCGGCGCTGGAGATGTGGCGCTGCCACAGCTTCTCGGCCTCGTCCGCCTTGCCGGACTCGATCAGGCCGACCAGTCGGACGTGGGCCCGGTGGCCCTTGAGGGCCTGCGTCTTCTGGGTCTCGGCGTCGGTGGCGGCCGCGGTGTACGAGGCGTTGGCCCGGTCGATGATGTTGCGCAGCATGCCGCACAGGAGGATCAGGGTCTGGTTGCCGGTGAGCTCGACCAGGAGGGCGTGGAAGGCGTCCTGCGCGTCCACCAGGGCCAGCGGACTGTCCAGCACGGCCTTCTCGGCCGCCACCGCTTCGCGCAGCCGCTTGATGTCGTCCGCCGTGTGCTTGGTGGCGACCTGGCGTGCGCACGGCGGCTCGATGAGGGCCGCCGCCCGGTAGACGTCCCCGAGGGTGGCGCCGCGGTACTCCAGGATCAGGCCGGCGAAGCGGGCCGCGACGTCCGAGTCGGGCGCGCTCACCCGGGCGCCACCGTGCGCTCCGCGCCGGACCGTGATGAGGGACTCCGACTCCAGGACGCGGAACGCCTCGCGCAGCGTCGGCCGCGAGATGCCGAACTGCTCCATCAGTCCCGACTCCGGCGGCAGTGCGTCGTCGGGCTTCAGTTCGCCCCGTACGATCTGGCGGCGCAGGTGTCCTGCGACCAGTTCGGCCGTCTTCGGTACGCGCACCTGGCGTCCGACGGGGCCGCGGGAGGGAGCGGGCACGATCGGCGTTTCTGCGCGGGCTGCCTCAGCCACGGTGGGCTCCTCATATAGCAAAATGAATCGTCTTAGTGCATCGAGGGTACCAGGTCAAGGGTCGGGTGATCTTGTCCGTGCGGGACTTGGTCTGGCGTCCGGGTCATCGTTGGGTATATAGATGATTCATCTAGCTATAAACCCGACGCGGGCCCGTGGGAGTGACCTCGATGACCGAGAACCCGACCCCGGTGATCCTCACCGAGCTGACCGACGACGGGGTCATGCTCCTCACCCTGAACCGGCCCGAACGGCACAACGCCTGGACGCTGGAGATGGAACTGCTCTACAACGAGCTCTTCGACCGCGCCGAGGCCGATCCGGCGGTCCGTGCCGTCGTGCTGACCGGGGCGGGGCGCAGCTTCTGCCCCGGCATGGACATGAGCGTGCTGGACGGGGCGTCCTCAGGCGCGAGCCCGTGGCCGACCGACCGTCTGCCACCGCGCACCCGGCCCATGTCCTTCCCGAAACCCCTCGTGGCGGCCGTCAACGGCGCCTGCGCCGGCATCGGGTTCAACCAGGCGCTGATGTGCGACGTGCGGTTCGCCGTACCGGACGCCAAGTTCGCCGCCGCTTTCAGTGCGCGCGGCCTGGTGGCGGAGGACGGCGTGTCGTGGATCCTCCCCCGGCTCGTCGGATACGGGAACGCGAGCGATCTGCTGCTCTCCTCACGCCGGATCACCGGTACGGAGGCCCTGGCGATGGGCCTGGTCAACCGCCTCGTCGAGTCGGCGGAACTGCTCCCGACAGCGATCGCGTACGCCACCCGACTGGCCTCCTCGGCCAGCCCGTACGCGATGTCCCTCATCAAGCGGCAACTCGCCGACGACCAGTCGAGGAGCTTCACCGAGAGCCGCGACAGCGCGGCCGCGCTGCTCGCCACGGCGAAGCGGGCCCCGGACTACCGCGAGGGCGTACGCAGCTTCATCGAGCGCCGTCGGCCGGAATTCGCGGCGCTCGGGGCACCACCGGCGCCGCTCCGGGGGGAGGCTTCGTCATGACGCGAGCGGAACTGCCGCTGCACCGCCGCACGATCACTGTGACCGCCTACGAGGAAGACGGTGACGAGATCTCGGTCGAGGCGGTGCTGAGCGACGAGCGGCCCCGGGCGGAGCTGCCGGCGCACGTCGTCCACCGGATGGTGCTCGGAGTGCGTGTCCGTCTCGCGGACATGGTCGTGGTGCACGCCGGTGCGGACATGCGTACCTTCCCGCACGCCGAGTGTCCGCTGATCACCCCGGTCTTCGACGGACTCGTCGGGCTGAGCGTCGCCGCCGGGTACAACCGGGCGATCCAGGAGCGGTTCCGAGGTGTTTCCGGCTGCTCGCACCTCTACGAGCTGGCCCGCGCCCTCGGCCCCGCCGTCGTCCAGGCGGCCATCTCGGCCAACGCGCGCCGCCGTGACGCCGGTGAGCCGTCCCACGATCCGCGCTCCACGGCGGGCGTGCTGAACAGCTGCCACATCTGGGCCCCGGACGGGGTGGGCCTGCGCAAACTCGACGCGGGCTGGCTGCCGGGCACCGGCCCGCGGCCGGTTCCGGGGGTGGAGGCGTTCGGAGGGGCGTAGGTGGTGTGGGTTTTCGCCCCCGCCGCCCCTACCCGTCCCATCCCTGGGGGCTGCCGCCCCCAGGCCCCCGCTGTCGGCCTGAACGGCCTCGTCCTCAAACGCCGGACGGGCTGGGTATTTCAGCCTCTCCGGCGTTTGAGG
>NZ_JAPWHT010000491.1:0-7484 GCF_027270795.1 Streptomyces sp. ActVer | reverse complement strand
GCGGGAGCGGCGGGGCGGTCGGCCGGTGCGGGCGACCCTGGTCGCGCTGGTGGCGAGCCTGACGCTCGGCGGGGTGGCGGTCGCGGCCATCGGCTCGGGGGGCGGCGGAACGCGGGACGAGGGTGTCGCGCGGGGCGGGTCCCTGCCCGCGAGCAGCGCTCCGACCGGCCCGGCCGTCGCCGCGCCGAATCCGTCCGAGCCCGCGCAGGCCGACCGTGGTTTCCGCAGTCCGCCGTCCGCCCGGGACACCGAGGCCCACTGTCGCGCGTACGACTCCGTCAAGAAGCGTGGCAAGGCACTCGACTCGACCGCATGGCAGCGGCTGATACAAGCCGCGGGCGGCGAGGAGAACGTCGAGGAGTACTGCGCCGAGCAGTCGGCCGAGAAGAAGGAAAAGAAGAAGGAGAAGGGGAACGCCGACAAGGACAAGCCGGGCGGATCGCCCAAGGCGTCCAAGACTCCCGGCGTCGACGCCACGAAGAACCCGAAGACTACGAAGAGCCCGAAGAGCTAAGGCCGACTGACCGAGAGCGGCCGACAAAAGGTTGCAAAGCGGGACGAAACCCCAGCCCCGCCGTGCCGATGGCAACGGCCGGAGCCGCCACCCCCCACAGGAGAGGCCCCGGCCGTCGCGCGGCACGGGCCGCGCGGCGGCCCGTACTTGCTTCAGCGTCGGAGGTGCGTTTTGTGTCACACCCCACGCCGTAACGCGTTAGTTGCACGTTGTACGGACATGGACGGGGAACGGTTTCACGCCGTAACGTGCCTTTCGCGCCGGACTGCGGCAGCGCTGAATCCACAAAGGATCCACGACCGCGACCATCGATTGAGCGACCACGATGGTGAGCAACCACGTCCGCGAGAGCGGCGCCGGTTTAGGCGCATGAGGGAGTGCGGTGCTGGGGGACGACGCGGAGCTGACCGCCGCGGTGCTTGCGGCACAGGACGGAGACGAGACCGCGTTCCGGACTGTGTACCGAGCCGTGCATCCACGGCTGCTTGGGTACGTACGGACGCTGGTCGGCGACCCGGACGCGGAGGACGTCACGTCCGAGGCCTGGCTGCAGATCGCCCGTGACATCGAACGGTTCAGCGGCGACGCCGACCGCTTCCGCGGCTGGGCGGCCCGGATCGCCCGCAACCGGGCCCTCGACCACATACGCATGCGCGGCCGTCGCCCCGCGATAGGCGGCGACGAGACAGAGCTCACCGGCCGGGCGGCCGAGTCCGACACCGCCGGTGAAGCCATCGAGGCCCTCGCCACCGGCAGCACCCTCTCCCTCATAGCCCAGCTCCCGCAGGACCAGGCCGAGGCCGTCGTGCTGCGCGTCGTCGTCGGCCTCGACGCGAAGACCGCCGCCGAGACCCTGGGCAAACGGCCGGGCGCCGTCCGCACGGCCGCGCACCGCGGTCTGAAGCGGCTCGCGGAGCTGATCGACGCGGATCCGGAATCGGCCGGATCGCTGAGTTCCGTACCCCCACAAAGACCCCCACACGCAGAACCGCGTACCCGCGCGGTGACGTCCGCCGGTGTGACGCATACGCGTTCGCGGACGCAGAAGGACATGTGATGGCCGACGAGCAGTACAGGTGGCTGGACCGCGAAACGGCGGAGCGGCTGCTGCGCGGCGAGCCGCTGGACGCCGTCGACGCCGACAACCGTGACCAGGCCGAGCGGCTCACCGAGGCGCTCGAAGCCCTCGACGCGCTGGGCATGCAGACCGCCGAACCCACGCCCGCGGATGCCGAACTCCCCGGCGAGGCAGCCGCGTTGGCCGCGTTCCGCAAAGCACGCACCGGCAAGAACGGTGAACAGGCGACCCTCGGCCCGCGCACCCGTACCCGCTCGGCGGCCTCGGCCACAACCGCTTCCTCCGCCGCTTCCTCTGCGGCCTCCCGGATCTCCTCCGACGCGGGCCTGATCCACCTCGGCCGCCCCGCCGAGCGTCGGCGCGTCCCCTCCCGCTGGGGCCGCCCGGTGCGATACGGACTCGCCGCCGCGCTGGCCGCGGGGATGATCGGCGGGGCCGCCATGGCCGCGACCTCCGGCGTCCTGCCGTTCGGCGGAGAGGAACCGGAACCCGGCTCGTCCGCGACGGTCTCCGTCACCCCGGACCGTCCCCTCGTCTCGCCGTCCCCCGAGAAGAAGCCGGGCGGCGGCCCCGACAAGCCTCGGCCCGACAGCAGCGCGGGGGGCCCGACCGGCAAGGATTCGGCCCCGGGCGGAGAGGCACGCGGCGGTACGGACCCGGGCGCACGCCCCGATCCCGGCGACGACCGGCGCGAGGGGCGGACCGTCCGGGGGTGGCGCTGGCTCGCCACGGCCTGCCGCGACTACCGCGACGGCAAGAACCTCGACTCCCAGCGCAGACGCGGTCTGGAGGACGCGGCGAAAGGCTCCGAGCAGGTGAAGAAGTACTGCACGGGCATCCTGAAGAACTGGGACGACCGCGACTCCGGTGACGGCCGGCGCGGCATCGGGTCGGGCCGGGGCGAGTCGGGCCGGAGCGGCTCGGGCTGGAACAACGACCGCGAGGACAGGGACGGCAGGAGCAACGACGACGACGGTGATGAGGACGGGGACGGCTCGCACATAGGCGCGGGCGCGTTCCGGAGCGGCAGCGGCAGCGGCAGCGGTCGCGGCACGGTCCGCCTCGCCGCCGGCGCGGCCGAACCCACGGCCTTCGCCCCCGCCCGGCCCTCGGCGACGCGGACGCCGACACCAGTACGGACAGTGCTCCAGACACCGGGCCAGACGCCGGTTCGGACGCCGATTCGAGCGCTCGCTCCCGATGCCGGCGCCCCGGCGCGGCCCACGCCCGCCGCCACCTCCGCGCTCTCCACGCCGGACCGGTCCACCCCGGCCCGGTCCACGGGATCCAAGCCCCGCTCCACGGAACCCAGGGCATCCGCCCCGCGCACCCAGCGGGCGCTCCCCGCGCTCTCTTCATCCTCCTGAACCGCCGCCCGACCTGGGCTTTCCCACCGCTGCCCGGCCGCCGTCGGCCGGGTGTGACGTTTTCAGCCGCCCTGACGCAGTAGTAAGCGAGCCGACTGGTCATCGGCTGTCGCACGAGCCGGGGTTCCCCCCGTACCCACGGCTCAGTGCACAGTGGCGCGGGCGGGACACGTTCCCCCGGTCCCGCCCGCGCCCACGCACTCCTCCCGCCGCCGGTTCCTCACCAGTAGACGACGACCTTGTCGCCGTTCCTCACCTGGGAGAACAGCGCCGCGATCTTCCCTTCGTCCCGTACGTTCACGCAGCCGTGCGAGGCCCCGTAGTAGCCCGTCGCCGCGAAGTCCGAGGAGTAGTGGACGGCCTGGCCGCCGCTGAAGAACATCGCGTACGGCATGGGTGAGTCGTAGATCGTCGACACATGGTGGCGCGACTTGAAGTAGACGTTGAAGACACCTTCCCGGGTCGGCGTGTACTGCGAGCCGAAGCGCACGTCCATCGTCGAGACCGTGCGGCCGTCGATCATCCAGCGGAGGGTGCGGCTCGTCTTGCTGATGCACAGCACCCGGCCGGTCAGACAGCGCGGGTCCGGCGTCGCGGCCGGCCGGTGCCTTCCCGGCGGGTGTCTGTCCGCCGGTGGTCCCTTCGGCGGGCGCGCCGACGGTCTGGATGGTGCATCCGCTCACCGCGACGAGCGCCGCCACCGTCGTCGCCACCGCGCCTGTTCGCCACATGACCGGAATACGCATCCGAACCCCCCGTTGCTCACCGACCCCCTGTGGCGCGTCGTGTCCCCTGAGATGTTTCCCGCGCGTGCCTGGTTGCGAACTACGCGGCATTGTTGAGGGCACAGGCCCGTCCCCGGTCCAGTGGGAGGCAGACATCATGGCGCGCGAGTCGGAGTCCGGACTGCCCATCGAGCCGGTCTACGGGCCGGATGCCCTGGAGGGCTGGGACCCGGCGGAGAAACTGGGCGAACCCGGTGCGTATCCCTTCACGCGGGGCGTCTACCCGTCGATGTACACCGGGCGGCCGTGGACCATGCGGCAGTACGCCGGGTTCGGTACGGCCGTCGAGTCCAACGCCCGTTACCAGCAGCTGATCGCGAACGGTACGACGGGCCTGTCGGTGGCCTTCGACCTGCCCACCCAGATGGGTCATGATTCCGATGCCCCGATCGCGCACGGCGAGGTCGGCAAGGTCGGGGTGGCGATCGACTCGGTCGAGGACATGCGGGTGCTCTTCGACGGGATCCCGCTGGACCAGGTGTCGACGTCCATGACGATCAACGCCCCTGCCGCGCTTCTGCTACTGATGTACCAGCTGGTCGGCGAGGAGCAGGGCGTGCCGGCCGACCGGCTCACCGGCACGGTCCAGAACGACGTGCTGAAGGAGTACATCGCGCGCGGCACGTACATCTTCCCGCCCAAGCCGTCGCTGCGGCTGATCGCGGACATCTTCAAGTACTGCCGGGCCGAGATCCCGCGCTGGAACACCATCTCGATCTCCGGCTATCACATGGCGGAGGCGGGTGCCTCGCCCGCGCAGGAGATCGCGTTCACTCTCGCCGACGGCATCGAGTACGTGCGCACGGCGGTGGCGGCGGGCATGGACGTGGACGACTTCGCGCCCCGGCTGTCGTTCTTCTTCGTGGCCCGTACGACGCTGCTGGAGGAGGTCGCCAAGTTCCGGGCGGCGCGCCGGATCTGGGCGCGGGTGATGCGCGAGGAGTTCGGGGCGCGGAACCCCAAGTCGCTGATGCTGCGCTTCCACACGCAGACGGCCGGGGTGCAGCTGACCGCGCAGCAGCCGGAGGTGAACCTGGTGAGGGTGGCGGTGCAGGGCCTGGCCGCCGTCCTCGGCGGCACCCAGTCGCTGCACACGAACTCGTTCGACGAGGCGATCGCCCTGCCGACGGACAAGAGCGCGCGCCTGGCGTTGCGCACCCAGCAGGTTCTCGCGTACGAGACGGACGTGACCGCGACCGTCGACCCGTTCGCGGGCTCGTACGTGATCGAGAGGATGACCGACGACGTCGAGGCGGCCGCGGTCGACCTGATGGAGCGGGTCGAGGACCTGGGCGGCGCGGTCGGCGCCATCGAGCACGGCTTCCAGAAGGGGGAGATCGAGCGCAGCGCGTACCGCATCGCACAGGAGACCGACTCCGGCGAGCGGGTCGTGGTCGGCGTCAACCGGTACCAGCTCGACGCGGAGGACCCGTACGAGCCGCTGCGCGTCGACCCGGCGATCGAGGCCCAGCAGGCCGAACGGCTCGCGAGGCTGAGGGGCGAGCGCGACCAGCCGGCGGTGGACGCGGCCCTCGCCGCCCTGAAGAAGGCCGCCGAGGGCGAGGACAACGTCCTGTACCCGATGAAGGACGCGCTGCGGGCCCGGGCGACGGTGGGGGAGGTGTGCGGTGCGCTGCGGGAGGTGTGGGGGACCTACGTGCCGACGGATGCCTTCTGACCTGGGCGATTACTCCGTACGAGTGATCGAGGGCGGAAATCGCCCGCCCCCGGTTACGCTCATGGAGAGTACCCCCGAAAAGGAGGATGCCGTGGCTGTACTGCAACACGAGCTGACGTTGGGCGAAGCCGCCGACCTGCTCTCCCGTGCACTGCCTGGGCACCGCGTGGAGATTCTCCAGGGGAGGCTCACTGTGACACCGCCGCCGGACGGCTCGCATGCTCTGTCTTTGTCTTGGCTGGTCGTAGCGTTTGATGGGGCAGGGGCGCGGAAGGTCGGGCTCAGATACGTCCAGGGCATCGGCCTCTGGCTGCCGGCGCTGCCCGACGACTATGCGATCCCCGACTTCTCCGTCGTCGACGAGGACTTCCGGGACGCCCTCGTCCAGAAGAACTGCTACGCCCCGAACGTCTTCCGTCTGGTCGTGGAGGTAACGTCCTCGAACTGGTCGGACGATCTCGGCCCCAAGGTCGAGAGCTATGCCGAGGCGGGCATCCCGGTCTATATCGTGGCCGACCGCAAACACGACGAGGTACTTCTCTACCAGAACCCGGTCGACGGAAAGTACGACGCACCCCAGCGCTTCAAGCGGGGCCAAAGTGTCCCTGTACCGGAGTCCGTCGGCGTTACCCCCGACCTCTCTGTGGACACTCTCCTCGACGGCGACTGACCGGCCTAGCCAACGCCAACGACACCCATACGCCCCGCGTACTCCGCCAGCCCCTCTGCTGTCTCGCCGCCCAGCCCACGTACCCGTCGGGTCGCACTAGGAACACCCCGGCCCGTACGCCTCGTACGCCGAAATCCGGACCGTGCAGGCCGCGAGTCCGGGCAGGCCGGTGCCCGTGCCCACCGCGGGCAGCGTCCAGTGCGGACCGCGGAACGCGTCGAAGAGGCGTACGCCGCCGCGGGTGCCGTCCGGTGCGCGGTCGCCCGCGTGGAGGGCGTCCTCGGGCAGGTCCTCCCGGGTCTCCCGGGCGAGCGAGGAGCCCCGGTAGCCGAGTCCGAGCTGCTGCGTGGCCGTGCCGCGCCGGACCTCGCCCCGGTGGACGCGGGTGGAGAGACCGAGCATGTGCGCGGCGATCGGCAGCCGCTCCTCCTCGTACGAGTCGAGGAGAGACTCGGGGGCCTCGCCCCGCAGGACGGCCGCGAGCTTCCAGCCGAGGTTGCAGGCGTCCTGGGAGAGGCCGGTCAGCTCCCGGCCGAAGGCCACGCTCCCGCCCAGCTCCTCCAGGCGCGCGAACAGGATCTCCTGCGTGCGCCACTGCGGAACCATCCACGGGACGCCCGCGTAGGGCTCGGCCTCCGTCGCCTCCGTCTCGTCGAACATCCGGTGCTCGCCCTGCCGGGTCCCGTCCTGCCAGATCATCCCGACGGGATACTCGCCGCCCCCAGCCCGGAGGGTGGGCCTGGACGGCCTCAGCCTGCGGGCCATCGCGAAGGAGCTGGACGTCAAGGCGCCCGCTCTGTACTGGCACTTCAAGGACAAACAGGCGCTGCTCGACGAGATGGCGACCGAGATGTACCGCCGGATGATCGCCGGCACCGTCCTCGACCCGGACGACACCTGGCAGGAGCGGCTGCGCAAGGCCAACCGGGGGCTGCGGGCCTCGCTGCTCGGCCACCGCGACGGCGCGAAGGTGTTCAGCGGCTCACGCTTCACCGGCATCGAGCACGCCGAGCAGATGGAGGAGAGGCCTGCGGCTGTTCACGGCCGCCGGCTTCACCCTCGCCCAGGCGGTCCGCGCGACCTCGACGACGTACCTCTACACCCTCGGGTTCGTCACCGAGGAACAGGGCGTCGAGCCGCTGCCCGGCGAGCGCCGCGAGGGCTACGACGTGGACGAACGCGCCCGCCTGATGGCCGACTGTCCCTTGTCGGCCCAGGCGGGCGCGGAAATCTTCGAGAACTACGACCGGCACTTCGAGGAGGGTCTGGAACTGGTGATCGCGGGGGTCGAGGCGCGGCTGGGGTGAGGCGAGGGAGGTGAAGGGCGGCCCGGCGTGTCGGCGCGGGCCGGGCCGCCCGGGTTGCGGTGCGTGTCCCGGACTCCCCGGGCTC
>NZ_JAPWHT010000490.1:0-7510 GCF_027270795.1 Streptomyces sp. ActVer | reverse complement strand
CACCCCGGTCCAGCGCGCCACCACACCAACCCCCCGGCAGCGCCCCCTGCTCGGCGCTCCCCTCTCCGCCCCGCCCCCGAACGCGGAACCCCTCTCCGGGCGTACCTCTCCCGGCAGTTCGGGCGTTGCCGGGACGCCCGCCGTCCAGCGTGCGGCGACAGCACTCCAGGCAACGGCACCGGACCGTACGCCCGGACCGCCACCCGCCACCCTGATCCACGGAACCCCGGCTCCCGCGCAGGCGGCACTGCCTCAACGCCCCCCGGCCGTACCTCTGCGGGCCCCGGCCGCCAACGCCCCTGCCGTACAACGCGCCACGGCGATCCCCTCCGGCGCGGGGCACCCGGCCAAAAGCACCAGCCCCGCAGCCGCCGCACCCGCCGCAGGCCCTCCCATGCGCAGCCTGACCCCCGCCCGTGCCCTCACCTCCGCCCCAACGCCCGCGGCATCCCCAGCCGGCCCGCGCCGGGCAACCCCCACGGCCGTCCCGCTGCGGCGGCCCTCGTCCCCGGGCTCCGGACCGGCGGTACAGCGGCGGGCCGTCGCCCCCAGCACTCCGGTCGGCCGTGCCGTGCCGCTCCTCTCGACCACCGGGTCCGGGTCCGGTTCCACCCCGCCCGTCGTCACCCCCAGGACGACCCCGCAGGCGCCGGCGCGAGCAAGTGCCCTTCCCGCCGCGCCAGTTGTCCAACGGCACGCCGCTTCCGCACCGGCCCCCACACCCATCCCCGTACAGCGGGAAGCAGGCGGTGCGCCCCAGCCGACGCCCGCCAGGACCACCACGGCCGTCTCGACCGTCACGGCCCACGGCACCTCGTCGCGCGACGTGTCCGCGTCCGGCTCCACGAGTGATCCACACAAGAAGCACAAGACGCCCGACTCCGACGAACTGCCGCCCGAGTACACCCCGGTCGCCAAGGGCCAGTTCGACCCCCGTTCCCTGACCGACTTCCAGCTCGACGAGCTGACGCACAGGCTGATCGGCCGGATCACCCGGCTGGTCCGCACCGAACTGCGGCTCGACCGGGAGCGGATCGGCAAGCTCCGCGACCCCCGCCGCTGACCGCCCACGACCCGGCGCCCACCACCCGGCGCCCGACGCCCACGACCCCGTACGCCCCCGCACCACCCCGCACGACCGACGTCCGCAGAAAGGCCGCCCCCGATGTCCCGCGATCTCGACCCGGGCTCCACCATCTTCTTCACCCTGACCATCGACGGCGAGAGCCTCGGTTACTTCAACGGGTGCGAAGGGCTCTCGTCCGCGGTGGAGATCGAGCAGCACCAGGAGGGCGGCAACAACGGGTTCGTGTGGCAGCTTCCGTCGCGTGTCACCTTCTCCAACATCCGGCTGACCCGCCCGCTGACCCCGGACACCACCAAGGTCGCGGCCTGGATCTCCTCCGTGACCACCGGGGTGAAGCGGCCCACCGCGCAGATCGCCGCGTTGCGGGCGGACGGTTCGGAGGTGGCCCGCTGGGGGCTGATCGACGTACTGCCGGTCAGCTGGCAGGGCCCTTCCCTGGACCCGGCCAGCCCGGCCGTCGCCACGGAGGTCCTGGAAATCACCCACCACGGGTTCACGGACTGAGGGGGCGGCACCACATGGCAAAGGGAAGCAAGGGCGCAGGCAAGAGCCTGGTGCGGGCCACGCTGGCCATCCACGAGCCGCCGGTCGGCACCAGCACCACGCCGGGCGCTCTGATCAAGACGTTCAAGCTCGACTTCAACCCGGCGCAACTGACGCTGAGCCGCCGCGCCCAGTGGAAGACGACGCCCACCGCGGCCGTACGCGACGGCAACGTCCCCGAGTTCATGGGGCCGGAACCCCGGGAGATGACGGTCGAGATCTTCCTGGACTCGTCCCTCGATCCGAACAGCAACTCCGTGCTGAAGAAGGTGGAGTCCCTGATGGCGTGCTGCGAGACGACGACGAAGAGCATCGCCGCCAAGCAGCCCTCACCGCCCTGGGTGGTGTTCCAGTGGGGCTCGTTCTCCACGGCCCGCTTCACGGCGTACGTGAGTTCCGTGGAGGCGACGTACTCGCTGTTCGGCACGACCGGTGTGCCGATCCGGGCCACCTGCCAGGTGACGCTGCACGAGATCCCCAGCAAGGCCAAGGGGCAGAACCCGACCTCGGGCGCGCTCACCGCGCAGCGCGTGCACCGCGTCGTCGCGGGCGACTCGCTGCAGTCGCTGGCCTGGCGCGAGTACGGCGACGCCGCCGCGTGGCGCGCCATCGCCGAGGTCAACGGCATCGACAACCCGGCCGATCTGCGGTCGGGCACGGAACTCCTGATGCCCTCGGCCGAGGAGGTGCGTTCCTGATGGTTCAGCCCGCGTACTCCACGCTCATCCAGGTCACCATCGACGGCAAACCGCTCCCGGACGACTACGCCCCGATGCTCGTCGACGGCTGGGTCGACCAGGGCGCCGGGGTGCCCGCCGCGTTCCGGCTCACCTTCCGGGACGCGGACCGGGAGATCCTCTCCAAGCTGGGCATCAGGTTCGGGTCCAAGGTCGTGCTCACCCCGATCGCCGACGGCAAGGGTGCCTCCGATCCGCTGCTGACCGGCGAGGTCACCGGTCTGGAGGCGGACTACGACGGCACCGGCACCTTCACCGTCGTCCGCGGCTACGACGCCGGGCACCGCCTGGTGCGCCGGCGCCGGGTGGCCGCGTACAAGAACCAGAGCGCCGCCGACATCGCCCGCAAGCTGGCCAAGGAGGACGGCCTCCAGCTCGGTGTGATCGGTTCGACGAAGACCGTGTACGAGTTCATCAGCCAGGCCAACGTCACCGACTGGGACTTCCTCTCCCGGCTCGCCGACGAGAACGGCATGGTCATGTCGGTGAACGCGAAGGGGAAGTTCGAGTTCGCCAAGCCCAAGCCGGCCTCCGGGGCTCCCGGGGTCGGTACGGACGGGGACAAGAGTCCGTTCGTCCTCCAGGCCCGCCACGACATCCTGCGGCTGCGGGCCGCCGTCACCGCCGCCGACCAGGTCGGCAAGGTCCAGGCGCGCGGCTGGGACATCACCACGAAGAAGAAGCTCACGTCCATGTCGCTGGCGACCAAGAACCCCGGGGTCAGCATCGGCACCGCCCCGGGCGAGGCCGCCAAGAAGTTCAAGACCTCCACGCTGGTCGAGACGGGCACGCCCTACGACAAGCAGGCCGAGGTCAAGTTCGCCGCGGAGTCCCTCTCCGACGACGTGACCTCCTCGTTCGCCGAGCTGGAGGTCGCCGTGCGCGGCAACCCCAAGCTGCGGCCCGGCGTTCCGGTCACGCTGTCCGATGTCGGGGAACCCTTCCAGGGCAAGTACACCGCCACGTCCGTACGGCACGTCTTCGGCGACGGGCAGCACTACGAGAGCTGGGTGACCTTCAGCGGACGCCAGTGGCGCTCGCTGTACGGGCTTGCCTCCGGCGGCGGTTCGGCCGTCGAACCCCGGATGCCCGGCGTGGCCAACGCCATCGTCACCAACGTCCAGGACCCGGACAAGCAGGGGCGGGTCAAGCTCCAGTTCCCCTGGCTGGACGACCAGTACGAGAGCGACTGGACCCGGGTCACCCAGTGGGGCGGCAAGGGCGGCGGCGGGATCTTCCCGCTGGACGTGGTCGACGAGGTCCTCGTCGCCTTCGACCGGGGCGCGCTGGACCACCCCTTCGTCATCGGCGGCCTCTACAACGGCAAGGACGAGCCGACCCCCGTCACGGACGTCCCGCTGCACGACGGGCTGCGGAAGAAGGCGATCCGGCACACCCTGTCCGACCGGCAGGGCAACCGCGTCGACCTGCTCAGCCAGACCACCGGCACCCGTAAACAGGGTGTGCGCGTCGCCAGCGGTGACGGCCGTCTGACGATCAACCTCGACCGCACCAAGACCGAGATCACCGTGGACAGCAAGGGCACGGTCAGCATCACGGGCAGCAGATCGGTGTCGGTGGAGGCGGGCACGGACCTGACTCTGAGCGCGCGGCGCAGGCTGACCATCAAGAGCGGCGGGCTGCTCAACATCCAGGGGAGGAACGTCAACGTCAAGTCGCTCGGCGGGGCCGTGGCGGTGGACGCGGTGGGTGCCCTCAGCCTCAAGGCCGTCGGAACCGTCCAGGTCAGCTCCGTCGGCCAGGTGGGCATCCGGGCCGTCAACGTCGACCTCATGGGCATCGTGACGGTCAACAAGAAGCCGTATCCGATCCCATGACGGCCGAGACGTACACCGGACCCGCACGAAGCAGAACCGTGCGAAGCAACACCGCAGGAACAAGAAGCAGGACCGAGACGACGAGGAGAAGGCGGGTGGCCCACTGATGGCCGAGCAGTTCGTCGGATCCGGCTGGGCCTTCCCGCTGCGCATCGGCCCCACCGGGGGCATCGCCCTGGTCAGCGGGGAGCGCGAGATCGAGGAGGCCATCCGGCTCGTACTGGCCACCGCGCCGGGCGAGCGGCCGATGCGCCCGGAGTTCGGCTGCGCCATCCACGACCTGGTGTTCGCGCCGGTCAACGAGGCCACCGCGGGCCGCATCCAGCACGAGGTGTACACGAGCCTCGACCGCTGGGAGCCGCGCATCGAGGTGAGCGACGTCGAGGTGACCGCCGGCCGCGAGACCGAACAGGGCGTGCTCTTCATCGACGTCCGCTACTCGATCCGCGGCACCAACAACCCGCGCAGCCTGGTCTTCCCGTTCTACGTCATCCCCTCCCACGACGAGCCGGACCCGGCTCCCGAAAGCGACCGCTGATGGCCCTGCCCTCCCCGAACCTCGACGACCGCCGCTTCCAGCAGTTCGTCGACGACGCCAAGCGCTACATCCAGCAGCGCGCCCCGGAGTGGACCGACCACAACGTCTCCGACCCGGGCGTCACCCTGGTGGAGACGGTCGCCCACATGGCCGACCAGATCGTCTACCGGCTCAACCGGGTGCCGGAGAAGAACCACCTGGCGTTCCTGGATCTGGTGGGCATCACGCTGTTCCCGCCCTCCGCGGCCCGTACGGAGGTCACGTTCTGGCTCTCCGCGCCGCAGGAGGAGCCGATCCTCCTGCCGGTGGGCACCGAGGTCGCCACCACGCGCACCGAGAGCGAGGAGGCCGCGGTCTTCGCGACCGAGCTCGAACTGACCGTCGTGCCCTGCGAGTTGAGGCATCTCGTGGTCCAGCAGAGCGGTGAGCCCGTCGCCGACCGGACCGCCGATCTCGCCGAGGGCAAGGACGTCATGTGTTTCTCCGAGGCCCCGCGGCCCGGGGACTGCATGCTGCTCGGGCTCAGCGCCGCCGTGCCGCACTGCGCGGTCGGGATGGAGCTGGACAGCCGGGTCGACGGTGTCGGCGTGGACCCGCGGCAGCCGCCGCTGGTCTGGGAGGCGTGGACCGAGGACGGCTGGACCGAGTGCGAGGTCGACCGGGACGGCACCGGCGGTCTGAACCGGCCCGGCGAGGTCGTGCTGCACATCCCCGGCGGGCACACCCTGTCCCGCACCGGCGGACAGGAGGCCGGCTGGCTGCGCTGCCGGGTCACCGAACCGCTGCCCGACCAGCCCTTCTACACCACCTCCCCGACCGTCCGCTCCGCGGAGGCGTTCAGCCTCGGCGGCACCACCACGGCCGTACACGCCGAGACCGTGTACGACGAGGCGCTCGGCGAGTCCACCGGTCTGCCCGGGCAGCGGCTGCGGCTCGCCCACGCCCCCGTGGTCGGCGACACCCCTCCGGTGCTGCTGCAGACCGCCGAGCACGACGGCGGGACCGGCTGGTCCGATTGGGAAACAGTCCCGTCGTTCGCCGCGTCCACCCCGCACGACCGGCACATCACCCTGGACGCCGCCACCGGTGAGATCGCCTTCGGCCCGGCGGTGCGGGAACCCGACGGCACCCTGCGTCAGTACGGGGCGGTGGCCCCCAAGGGCGCCGTCATCCGCGCCCTGCGCTACCGCACCGGCGGCGGCAGGACCGGGAACGTGGCCCGCGGCGCCGTCCAGGTGCTGCGCACGTCCGTCCCGTACGTCTCCGAGGTCGTCAACCGGGAGGCCGCACGCGGCGGGGTCGACGGCGAGACGGTGGAGGAGGCGAAGACCAGGGCGCCCATCACGCTGCGCGCCCAGGAGCGGGCGGTGACCCTGCGCGACTACGAGGAGCTCGCCCGCCGGGCCGCCCCCGAGACCGCCCGGATCACCTGCCTGGAGGGCGACGAGGGCGAGCACGGGGCGTACGCGGTACGGGTGTTGGTGGTTCCGCAGGCCGTGCCCGACCCCGGCGGCCGGCTGCGCTTCGAGCAACTGGTGCCCGGCGACGCGCTGTTGCGCCGCATCACCCACTACCTGGACGAACGCCGCCTCATCGGTACGCGGTTGGCGGTGGGCCCGCCCTTCTACCAGGGCGTCACGGTGGTCGCCACGGTGCACGCGTTCCGCGGCACCGACACGGACCGGGTGCGCCGTCAGGCGCACGACGCCCTCTACCGGCACCTCGACCCGCTGACCGGCGGCGCCGACGGGCGGGGCTGGCCCTTCGGCCGTCCCGTGCAGTCCGGCGAGGTCTTCGCCGTGCTCCAGCGCGTACCCGGCGTCGAACTGGTCGACGAGGTCCAGCTCCACCCGGCCGACCCCCTGACCGGCAAACGCGGCGACGCGACCAACCGCATCGACCTCCAGCCCCCGTCCCTGGTCTTCTCCTTCGACCACCGGGTGCGCGTGATCGGGGACCGGCCGTGAGGGCCACGCCCCGGACGGGGCGCGGGGCCGTATCGAGAGGCGGCCGCCCATGAGAGGTTCCATCGACGGGCTGGGTTCGTCCGCGCCGATCGGCATGACGCTGCCCGCCGTGTTCGCCGACGACGATCTGGCACAGCGGTTCGTCGGCGGGCTCGACGACGTGCTCGCACCGATCCTGGCCGTCCTCGACTGCCTGGACTCCTACTTCACCCCGGCCCTGGCCCCGGTGGACTTCACCCGGTGGCTGGCGGGCTGGGTCGGCGCGGAGACCGACGGCACCGAGCCCGACGACCGGCTGCGCGCGGCCGTCGCCGCCGCCGCGTATCTGCACCGGGTACGGGGCACCAGCCGCGGTCTGTCCGAGGCGATACGCCTGGTCTTCGGCGTGACCCCGGAGATCACCGAGAGCGGCGGCGCCGCCTGGAACGCCCGGCCCCTCGGTCCCGTTCCGGGCGACCGCAGCCCGCGCCTGCACGTCACGCTCCGCCTGCCCGACCCGACGCGCGCCGACGAGCACCGGCTCGACAGCCTCGTGGCGGCCGCCCGACCCGCCCACATGCCCTACACGGTCCAGGTGACCGCCGCCGAAAGGACTCCCGAGAGATGACCAGCCAGAACTCCGGCACAGGACGGGAGCCCGCCCGCAGCTGCGTCGAATGCGGCACCCGGGCGGAGCCCGGCCAGTCCTTCTGCGACTCCTGCGGTGCGGTACTCGGCTGGTCCGGCGGCCCGGACCGGGCCGACGCGGCTCGCAGGGACCCCGTGCGCGCGGAGGCCGCCGCACCGGCGCGGGACTCCGC
>NZ_JAPWHT010000048.1:0-36839 GCF_027270795.1 Streptomyces sp. ActVer | reverse complement strand
TGGGACGCGTACACCAAACGCGACCAGGCCGAGATCGTCCACACCGCCCCCGGCGGCACCCGGTGAACACCTCCGGCTTACCCGCGGCGAACACGGCCACGCCACCCATGGTGATAGCTCTCATTGCACACGATGCGAAGAAACATGAACTGGCCAAATGGGCCCAGGCGCAACACGCCTGGCTCATGGGGAAGCGATTGGTAGCCACACGTAGTACGGCGCGCGTTGTGACCGAGTCGACGGGGTTACCCGTCGACTCGGTCGAGTCGGGGCCGTTGGGTGGAGACCAGCAGATCGGCGCGCTGGTCAGCACCGGACAGGTGACCTGCCTGGTGTTCTTCTGGGACCCGCTGGGAGTCCACCCGCACGCTCACGACGTGTATGCACTGCTGCGCCTCGCGACCCTGTACGACGTTCCCACCGCCACAAACCCGGCCACGACACATGCTCTTGCCGACTCGCGGTTCCCCTCGCGGATGCCGCAGCCAGGGCGATTGCAAAATCATGATGATCCGGTCACCGGACCCGGCTCTCGGCGAGAGCGCCTCGGCACCTACCGAACCACCCACCCCTGAACGTGGAGCCCCATTGTCTACTCTCGCACGCTGGTGCTACCAACACCGGGTCGTCGTCGTGCTGCTCTGGCTCGGCCTGCTCGGCGGACTCGTTGCCGCTTCGCAGAGCGCCGGAAGCGCCTACAACAACAGCTTCTCACTGCCGAACAGCGAGTCCAACAAGGCCCTGAACCTGTTGAGATCGTCCTTCCCCGCTCAGGCCGGCGACACGGACACCGTGGTCTGGCATGTCGACTCCGGCTCCGTCCGCGACAGCGCGACGAGGGAGCGGATGACCGACACCCTGGACAAGATCGCCAAGCTGCCCGAGATCAGCGGTGTCACCAGCCCCTACAGTGCGCAGGGCTCGGCCCAGATCAGCAAGGACGGCCGCACCGCCTACGCCCAGGTGAACTTCGCCAAGGTCCAGCAGGACCTCGACGATGCGGACGTCCAGCGGGTGATCGACACCGCTGATGCGGCCAGGACCGACGGCCTGCAGGTCGAACTGGGCGGCCAGGCGATCAAGAGCACCGAGCAGGCACCGCCGGCCACCAGTGAACTCATCGGCGTGTTGGCGGCCGCCGTGGTGCTCTTCATCGCCTTCGGCTCGCTGTTCGCCATGCTGTTGCCGATCCTGACCGCGACAGCCGGGGTCGGCACCGCCATCCTCGCCACGGGCCTGCTCAGTCATGGGATGACCATCGGTGAGATCGCCCCGACCCTGTCCACCCTCATCGGCCTGGGTGTGGGCATCGACTACGCCCTGTTCATCGTCACCCGGCACCGCAAGGGCCTGCAGTCCGGGCTCGACGTCCAGGAATCCCTGGTCAGGGCGGTGAACACCTCGGGACGTGCCGTACTCTTCGCCGGCGGCACCGTTTGCATCGCCCTGCTGGGCATGTTCGTCCTGCAGACCGAATTCCTCAACGGAGTCGCCGTGGCTTCGGCGCTGACGGTGGCGCTGACCGTCCTCGCCGCGGTGACCCTCCTTCCGGCCCTGCTGGGACTGCTCGGCATGCGGGTTCTCGGCCGGCGGGCGCGGCGCAGGCTGGCAGCCGGCGAGCCACTGCCCGAGAACGCCACATCCGGCCCCTGGGTCCGCTGGGCCGCTGTGGTCGAGCGGCGCCCCCGTGTGCTGTCCCTGGTCGCGCTGGTGGTGATGGTCGCCCTCACCCTCCCCGTCTTCTCCCTGCGCCTGGGGTCGTCGGACGCGGGCAACAACCCGGCGTCCACCACCACCCGCAAGGCCTACGACCTGCTGGCCGACGGATTCGGCCCCGGCTTCAACGGGCCACTGCAGCTCGTCGCCCAGGTCCCCTCGGCCGCGGACAAGGCCGCCCTGACGAAACTGTCCGCCCGGCTGGAGAACGTCGAAGGCGTCGCGAGCGTCACCGCGATGCCCATCCGGCCCGGCTCCACGGTGGGCATCGTCCAGGTCTTCCCCACCGCCTCCCCCCAGGACAAGGAGACCTCCGACCTGATCGACCGCCTACGTGACGAGGTGATCCCCACAGCCGAGAAGGGCACCGCCCTCAAGGTCTACGTCGGCGGACCGACCGCGATGTTCAACGACTTCGCGACGGTACTCACCGGCAAGCTGCCGCTGTTCATCGTGGTGATCGTCATCCTCGGCGGGCTGCTGCTCATGCTCGCCTTCCGCAGTCTGCTGATCCCGGTCGTCGCGGGGGTGATGAACCTGCTGGCCGCCGGAGCCTCCTTCGGCATCCTGATCGCGGTGTTCCAGTGGGGCTGGGGCTCGGAAGCCCTGGGACTCGGCAGGGCAGGTCCGATAGAAGCCTTCCTCCCCGTGATGATGATCTCCATCCTGTTCGGACTGTCCATGGACTACCAGGTGTTCCTGGTCAGCCGAATGCATGAGGAGTGGGTGCACACCAAGGACAACGCCCGCTCGGTGCGCGTCGGCCAGGTGGAGACGGCGCGGGTCATCACCGCTGCCTCCGCCATCATGGTCTGCGTCTTCATCGCCTTCGTCTTCGGCGGCCAGCGCACGATCGCGGAGTTCGGCATCGGCCTGTCCGCCGCGGTCGCCCTGGACGCCTTCGTCCTGCGCACCATCCTGGTCCCGGCATCCATGCACCTGTTCGGCAAGGCCAACTGGTGGCTCCCGGCCTGGCTGGACCGCAGGATGCCCCACCTCTCGGTCGACCCACCCGACGAACCCTTCCCGGCCTCCGCACAGGACAGCCCGGCCCCCGAACCCGAGCCGTCCGCGCGTTCCTGAAGCCCGCCCCTGCGCCACAAGGCGGAACAGGCACCCGTGGTGGGGCGTCCCGGAGATCATGAGCCGGGACGCCCCACCAGAAGGCCATAGGCCGTATGAATCTCTGCCCGAGGTGACGGCGCCCCCGTGCCGCGCCCCGCCCGGTCGCACCACTCCCACGCCCCTGCGCCTATGCCGCCGCCGAGGCAGTCGCCTCCGGACGCGCGGGCGTCATACCCAAGATCCACGCCGGCGCCGCCGAGGGACTGCGAGTCCTGCACAACGCCCGCACCTCGGCCGTGAAGGCCAAGCGGTTCTTCCGCCGTCTGCTCAAGGAGTACGAGTACGTGCCCCGGGTGATCGTGACCGACAAACTGCGCTCCTACGGCGCCGCCCACCGCCAGGTCATGCCCTCGGCCGAGCACCGTCAGTCGAAGTACCTCAACAACCGGGCCGAGAACAGTCACCAGCCAACGAGGCAGCGGGAACGCGCCATGCGGCGCTTCACCTCACCAGGGCACGCCCAGAGATTCCTGTCCGCTTTCAGCGGCATCTCAGCCCACTTCCGCCCTCGCCGCCACCTGCTCACAGCCCGTGACTACCGCACCGAAATGACCCACCGTTTCACCATCTGGCGCACCGTCACCGGCTGCGCCCCCGCGAATGCCTGACGGGCACAACACCGGCCACACGAGACCACCCCAGCCTGCCCCAACTACCCCATCACCCACACAAATTGACAGTGCCGGGCTATGGCTTCTGAGCTGCGGTCGACGTGTTCGTCAATGATCGTCGCCTGTCGTGCTTCGCCGGTGTCGTGTTGCACGAATGTGGTACAGGGAGTGGGTGCGCTCGATCGCTGGAAGCGTCCCCGGTTGGACCGGGTGATGAGATCGCGTCTGGGGTTATGCGCTGATGCCGCGGAGGAGTCGTTCCATGGCGGTGGCGGATTCCTCTTTGGCTGTGTCGGGGTCGGGGGCGTTGGCGATGTAGAGGGCCGCCTCGTCGAGTGCTGCGAGCAGGATGTGGGCGAGCGCGTCGAGGGGTTGTGGGGCGATGGTGCCTTCGGTGACGGCGCGTTCGAGGAGGGTGCGGATGGCGCCGAGTCCGTACTTTTCCTCCAGGGTGCGCCATTGTTGCCAGCCGAGGACGGCGGGTCCGTCGATGAGGAGGATCTGCTGCACGTCACGGTGGCTGGCGGCAGCGTCGAGGAATCCGATCAGCCCGGATCTGAGCTGTTCGGCGGCGCTGCCGATCTGGTCTGCGCCTGAGGCGGCGGTCATGAGCTCGGTCTCGACGGCTTCGAATACCGCGTGGAAGAGCGCCTTCTTGCCGTTGAAGTGGTGGTAGAGCGCACCCCTCGTCCCGACCCCCGCTTCGGCCACGATCTCCTCGGTCCCGGTGTTGAAGTAGCCCTTGGTCACGAACAGGCGCCTGGCCGCCTCGAGTAGGGCCGCGCGGGTGGCCTCTGACCGCTGCGCGATCGCGGAGGCCCGGGTGGGGGGTTGCTCGTTCGACATGCCCTCAGTATGGTCCACATACAGATTGTATGTTGACTGATTCGGAGGACATGATGAGCACCAATACAGCGCTGGTGAGCGAGTTCTGCGACCTGATGGTCAAACGTGACGCGGAGGTCCTGCGCCGTTTCTTCACTGCCGACGCCGTGTACCACAACGTCGGTATGCCGCCGGCGGTCGGCGTCGACGCCATCGTAGAGAACCTGGCTCAGCAGATGACGGCGTTCCCAGACAGCTATGAGTACCGGATGGTCAACCTGGCTGGGGACGGTGATGTCGTGCTCACCGAGCGGGTCGACATGATCCGTACACCGGACGGTATCAAGCACGGGGTTCCGGTGATGGGCACCTTCGTTATCACTGGCGGCAAGATCAGCCGGTGGACCGACTACTTCGACACTGCGCTCCTCGTCAAGATGAACACCGGCGAGGACTACAGCGCCCTGGTCCCGCAATCGTCCTGATCCAGGGGCCGCGCCGCCCTTCTGTGCGCCCGTCGAGGTTTGGCTGTCATCCCGTCGCCTGATGGCGCCTCGGTCACGCCGTGCTGGGACCGCAACCCATTTCCGATCCGCCGGCCGAATTCGCCAAGCTTGCGGTCCCAGGGCGGCGTGATAGCCACCAGATCGGGCGACGGGATGACAACCGAACCGGCCACCATGCCAGCGTGACCGTTCCGCTTCTGCGCGCGTCATCCTGGAGCCTGCCTGCCCGGCGAGGGGAGTTGTTCTTCTCCTGCAGGTGTACGCCGACACCTGCGGGCTCTCCACGTTGACCCGTCCTCCGGTCGGTGTGATCGGCGCCTGGGAAGGAAGGGCCCGGTGCCGTCAGGAGACGGCAGCGGCCTGCTGGCGGGCTTTGGTGTGGGCGAGTCGGTAGGAGTCGCTGCCGGTCTCGATGATGTTGCCGCCGAAGGTGAGGCGGTCCACGATGGCCGCGCAGAGCCTCGGGTCGGTGAACGTCTTGGTCCAGGAGGAGAACGACTCGTTGGAGGCGATCGCCACGCTGTTCTTTTCCTCGCGCTCGGTCAGAACCTGGAACAGCAGCTCGGCGCCGCGCCGGTCCAGCTCCATGTAGGCCCAGCTCGTCAATACAGAGAAGATCGACTCGTCCGTAGCGGGCGATCGTCTCGGTCAGCAGTTTCTCGTCGGCGGCCTCGACGAGCTCGTTGACGAGCTTGGTGGCCGGGACGTGCTTGACCCGGAAGCCGGCCATCGCGGCCTCGGTGCCCAGCGAGATCAGCAGGTGTGACTTGCCGGTGCCGCTGTCGCCGATCAGACACAGGGGCAGCCCTTTGCGGACCCAGTCGCACGAGGCCAGGGTGTGGATGCAGCTGGGTCGATGGCGTGGTTCGCGTCGAACTCGAAGGTGCGCAGTGCCTTCTCGCGGGGGAAGTCCGCGGCTTTGATCCGGCGCTCGCAACGGCGGCGGTTGCGGTCGTCACACTCGGCCATCAGCAGCTCGGCCAGGAACCCGCGGTAGGTCATCTGATCGCGGACCGCGGCGTCGGCGAGCTCGGAGAACTGGCCGCGCATCGTGGGCAGCCGCAGGTTGCGGCAGGCGGCATCGATGGCGGCATCAGCAGCCTGTTCGGTCAGGCCGCGGTGACGGGTGACGCTCATGGCGGGGCTCCTTAACTGGTGGGACGCCCGGCTGACGGCCGAGTGTGACGCAGGAGTTGGTCGTAGGCGGCCACCGACGGCAGCGGACGTGAGTCGGGCGGCAGTGCGGCCAGGCGGCGTTCGGTTGGCCAGGACGTCCCCGCGCACGTCGGTCACGATGACTGCGGCGTCGGCGACCGGGGCCCCGCTGTCGGCGGAGCGCACCACCCCGGTCAGCCCGCTGGTACCGCTGAGCAGGATGTCGAACGCAACCGGCTCGTCGCCCACGGCCACTGTCGTGGCCTGCGGCTGGTATCCGTCTGCGGACGCGATGAGGACGTAGGATCCGGCGCCGGGCGCGTCCACGCCGTACGAGCCGTCGGCGCGGGTGACGGAGCGGCCCACCTGACGTCCTGCGAGCGGGATCAGCGTCATCGAGGCTCCGGCCAGGGGCGTCTTCCCCGCGCCTCGGGCGCGTCCACCGTCCGGTAGCCCTCCGGCAACGGCCGCGGCGGTGGAGGGCACCGGCATCCGCTGGGCGGCGGACGGGAAACGGTGACCCACTACTTCTCCATGGTGTTGGCCCCGGTGGCCGGTACGGCGGCCCTGTCCGGGATCGCGGTCGGTATGGCCGACTCGGCTGCAGTGTCCACCGCCCTGGCGGTGGCGGGGCGGTGGCGCGGGATGAAGGAGGCGAGGACGCACGCGAGGAGGCCGGCGCCGGCGCCGACGGCCATGACCGTCTTGAAGCCGTTCTCCGACGGCAGGGAGACGGAGCCGACCGTCGTCGTCATCTGGGAGAGGATCACGGCGGCGACCGCGCTGGCGGACGACGTGCCGATAGACCGCATGAGGGTGTTGAGGCTGTTCGCGGCACCCGTCTCGGACGCGGGGACCGCGCCCATGATGAGGGCAGGCATGGCGCCGAAGGTGAAGCCGATGCCGGCGCCGACGATGCAGGACGCCAAAATGAACTGCCAGACCTCGTCCATGAGGACGATGTTCAGGCCGTAGCCGGCGGCCACGATCAGAGCGCCGGTCATCAGGGTCGTCTTCGGGCCCCGGGCCTTGGAGAGGAGGGCGGACACCGGAGCCGCGGCCATCATCACCAGGCCCATCGGCGCCAGGACCAGGCCGGCGGTGAGCAGCGACCTGCCCAGACCGTAGCCGGTCGCAGTGGGCAGCTGCAGGAGCTGCGGCACGACAAGCATTATCGTGAACATGCCGAACCCAACGGCGATCGAGGCGACGTTGGTGAACAGCACCTGACGGCGCGCGGCGGTGCGCAGGTCCACCAGCGGTTCCTTGACGCGCAGTTCGAACAAGCCCCACAACAGCAGCACCACGACGGCCGCGGCGAACAGGCCGAGGGTGGTGCCGCTGGTCCAGCCCCAGTCGGCGCCCTTGGAGATGGCAAGGAGCAGGCAGACCAGGCCGGCCGCCATGCCGATGGCGCCGACGACGTCGAAGCGTCCGCCAGTGCGCACCTGCGACTCCGGTACGAGCGCCAGTACCAGGACGGTGGCGAGGGCGCCGGCGCCGGCGGAGGCCCAGAACAGCGTGTGCCAGTCGAAGTTGTCGGCGATGGCCGCGGCGGCGGGCAGGCCGAGGGCACCGCCCACGCCCAGGGATGCGCTCATCAGTGCGGTGGCGGAGCTGAGCCGCTCCGGGGGCAGCTCGTCACGCATGATGCTGATGCCGAGCGGGATGACGCCGGCAGCCATTCCCTGCAGCACCCGTCCGACGATCATTGGTGTCAGTGAGTCGCTGAGTGCGGCGATGACCGAGCCGGTCACCAGCATGACCAGGCTGACCAGAAGCATACGGCGCTTGCCGACCATGTCTCCCAGCCGGCCCATCACGGGGGTGGCGACGGCGCCCGCGAGCAGGGTGGCGGTGATGGCCCAGGAAGCGTTCGACGGCGAGGTTCCCAGCTGCTTCGGAAGGTCCGGGATGATGGGGATGACCAGGGACTGCATCAGCGAGAACACGATTCCGCCGAAGGCCAGGGCCGCCACCACGGCCTGGGGGCGCGGTGCTGTGGCCCTTCCGTCATCGACGGTTCGGGGACGGGAATGGGGCATGGTCGAGCCTCCGTAGGGGCGATCGGTAACAGGGATGGAGGGGACGTCGTGCGATCGTTCATTCGTCAGAAAGCGGGCAGCCCGTCAAGCGCTGCACAAGCGGCCGGGCACCTTGAGTTGAGCGCGTCCGCGAGACCCTGACGGTCGAGGCCTTCGCCGACGAGACCGCGGTCTCCCGGCGCACCCCTCCCGCCACGTCGCCGGCGGAGCAGGCACGGCTGTACGGCGCCCCGGGTGCGCCTCGCCGTCGCAGATCGAGCTATTTCGTACGCCCCCCGAAAAGGCTGCCGCGGAGTGTGCCGCTCCGGCTGCCCGTGAGCATGCGCTCTCCGTGGCCGGACGCAACACGGTGATGTCACCACTGATGCGGCGGAGGCGACCCGGCACGTCCTGCGAGAACACCGAGCGCGCACCCCCATTCGGCCGGCCCGTCGTCCCATGGGGTGCTTTACAGACCCGACGGCCAAAGGCCGACGGGCGGAAGTTGACTCCCCCGTCGACTTCGATGATCTCGCCGGTGACCTGGGAATTCGCGGGTGAGGCGAGGGAGAGGATCGTCGCGCTGTGGGCGATCGCTCCGCCCCCGGTTTCCTGCATGAAGGGCGCGGCCACCGTGGTCAGATCCTCCTCGGTGCGCGAAGCGATGACCCCGTCGGCGCCCGCTTCGGCGAGTGCCACCACCGTCGCGGCGCCAATGACCGGCCGGACCCGGTTGCCACGGCGACCTTGTCTGTGATCTGGAAGAGGTTGCTCATCACACCTGGACCGTAGCACCGCTCTGGCGATAAGTGTTAGTTGGCTTTCACTTATTTTCATGATGGTCACAACCCAGGGAACGGGTCACAACGAAAGCACCGGAGGTGCCGCCGCACTGGCGGTGTACGGCTTGACGTCGCCGCACGTGGCCTGACGGCCAGGTTGTGGACGGCCGACGGCCCGGCAGCGCGTACTACTGTGCAGTCATGGCGACGCAGGGACGGACCTTGAGGGCTGATGCGGCTCGTAACTACCAGCGGATCGTCGGTGTCGCGGTCCAGGCGTTCGAGGAGATCGGGCCGGAGGTGACCCTCGAGGAGATCGCTCGGCGCGCGGAGGTAAGTGTGATGACGGTCTACCGGCGTTTTCGCGCTCGCGACGAGCTGGTCCGAGCCATCCTGGACCACGTTCTCACCACGGAGATCCAGCCCATGGCGGCGGCGCACACCGAAGATCCGTGGCGAGATCTCGTCGACGTGCTCGGGGCCAGCATCGATGTACTGGCTCAACGGCAGGTCATCCTCTCCCTTGCCCGGGAGTCCGACGCGTTCGATGTCGAAAGCGTGCACCGCTACCTGCGCTCCCTTGAACGGCTGCTACGACGTGCCGTCGAGGCGGGGGTGGTGCGACCGGAGCTGGAGATTCGTGACCTGGCGGCGGTCATCGTCATGGTTCTGGCCACGGTGCGTCTAGGCGATCCCGACGGCGCGGGCCGCAGGCGCTACCTCGCCCTGGTCGTCGATGGGCTGCGCATCTCGCCGACCCCCCTGCCCCCTCCCCCGGCACGGGAGTTCCCCGGGTCTGCTGCCTACGCACAGGGACCGGAAGCCTGATCTCCCCATGCCACGACAGAGGGCCGTCGGCGAGGTGCCGGGGTGCGGGCTTGCCTCGGCCGTCTCGCGGCGCGATGAGTCTGCTTCACCTCCGATACGACCGGCCATCTGGTGACGAGTGAGGTCTACCTGGACCGCACCGCCTCGGGTACGACCGACTTCGACCCCAGCTTCTCCAGCACCGAGCGCGCCCCGCCGCACTCGACGGCAAGCCCCCAGCCTGCACATCCTGGCCGACGCGTCCTCCGTCGAGGTCTACGCAGAGAACGCCTCAGGCCAGCAGGACGTCCTCACCCACCAGATCTTCCCCGACCCCTCCAGCACCGGCGTCGACGTCTTCGCCGACAACGGAACCGCCACTCACCCACCGGAGGCCAGCCCGCCACCAACATCGGCCGCCACGCGAGCGCCGGAGCAGCCGCCACATTCGCTGCCAACGACACCGCGATCCCGAGGAGGAACGCCAGCCACACCACCGTCCGCGCCCGACGCCCCGCGCTCCGGGACGAGTTCAGCAGCCCCACAGTCGCCAGCAACAAGAGGCCGTCAACCGACAACGGCCACAACGTTGCGCTCACTGCGTCAGCCCCGCCCTGCAGGGCGAACTCCCGCTGATGCACATACGAGGCGTACCCGGCCACCGACGCCACCACCAACGCACAACCACGCCGCACCCACACCTCAGCCCGGATACCCGCACCAGCGCCACTCGGAGGAGCATCACGGACACTCACAGACGCACCGCGTGGCGTTTCCCTCGGGCCGGTCACCGGGAACCACCCCTACGACGACGCCGACGCACCCGCGGCACCGCGACCGTGCCGGAAAGAACCAGCTCACGGCCGGTACGGGGCCGTACAGATGCTGTCGGTGCCCAGCCGGGGGCTCGAACCTGCGCAGTCTGATCAAATGGGTGCAGCGTTCGCGGCGCTGCTGTGCGTGACGGTTCCCGTAGCACCGCCGAGACCAGGAGGGGGCCCATATCGCGCGCTCGTTCAAGCGCCGTCAAAGCGGAACCCTGCTATCCAGTTCTGGCAAGATATCTACGCAACTCACTCGCTTGCCGTCAGTTCTGTCCGTTCACCGGATCACGAAGCTCGTCAGCACCGCGGCTCTCGCCACGGCTGTCCCGCACAAGCGTGGCCAACCGCCTCGACCGACTCGAACCGACCCGCAGTTCCTTCCGCAAGGTCTCGGCCGAGACGGGTCGCTGATGCAGACGCCGATGCCTGGCATCGATCGTCCGAGCCTGAGCGAGCAAGGGATCATCGCCGTTCGGTTCACCACCGTCCACTCGTTCCGGCCCGGCTTCTCCGATCAGTCGATCGATCGGGCGGTGCACCAGAAGCTCCACCGACAGCAGCAGCGCGACCGGCGGTCACCCGGCCACCAGCACGGGCTTCCACTTCAGAGCTGGTGCCGCCGCGACGTTCGCCGCTAGCGAGACCGCGATCCCCAGCAGAAACGCCGACCACACAGCACCCCGCGCGCGACGTGAACGGGGTCCCGTCGGCTTCAGCAGACCGGCTGTCGCTGACGGTGTGAGGTCCCGCGAGATCTTGGACAGTTTGGTCCCAGGAGACGCTGGACGTCACCGGTAGATGCTGGACAGTCGCTACTTCCTCGTGCGCGCGACCGCCTTGAACTGCCTGATCGGCTTGTCGCTGGTGCGGGCATGGGTGGACAGTTCGACGTCACCGTCCAGGACGCGGAAGACGGTGTCCTCGATGAGGATGGTCACGGCTTTCCCGGCGTGAGCCCGACCGATCCGCAGGCGCTGGCCGCCGACCATCACCACGCCGTCCACCGGCACTTTGCGCTGAGCCCGCAGGGCCTGCGCCGAAGGAGGGATGATCGCCGTGCGCGGGCTGCGGACTCCGCTGATCTGCGCTCGTTGCTCCGGTGGGATGGGCGCGGGCAGCGTCTTGACCACGCGGCCGTCGGCGATGACATGCATCAGCTGGCCGTCGAACCGCAGGGTGACCTGCTGTCCGGCGAGCTGGGCCGCGAGCTTGACGCGCTGCCCGCCGAGGCCGACGTCGCCGTCCCGGCCGACCAGCCGATCGACCTCGACCACGAGCGGGGCCTGCGGCCCGTCGGGCAGGGCGGGCGTCGCTGGTTCGAGGCCGGCAATCCGCCCGCCGCGCTGCACCAGCGCCTTCAGGTCGGCAGCGGTGAACTGGGAGGTGCGGGTGCGGGCGAGTTCGCCGTCGATGAAGACGTGGATGCTGCGCTCATCAGCCCAGACGGTGGCGGTGCGTCCGCCCAGCGCGGCGGGGAACTTCAGCTGCTGGCCGGAGGGCAGACACAGCCTGCCGATCGGCGAGATGAGCGCCTCGAACTCCACTGCCCTGATGTGGGATTCGTCGACGGGCAGCCGCGGTGAGGGCAGCGGCGCGGGCAGCTGCGGCGCCAGCAGCCCGTCGCAGGCGTGGTCTTGTCCTGCGGCTCGGGCAGGTGGACCTCGTGCCGGTCCTGCTGCGGGTCCTTGGCCGCAGGGCGGAACCTGGCGGCGGGCACGGCCATGTCGAGTGCCTGGTGCGGCCGGCTGTGGTTGTAGCCATGCACCCAGGCGTCGATGGCAGCCTGGGCTGTTGCCTGGTCCGCGAACAGACCGACATGATCGAGCAGTTCACGCCGCAGGGACTTATGGAACCTCTCGATCTTCCCGGTGGTGGTCGGTGATCGGGGTTTGGTCAGCCGGGCGGTGATGCCGTTCTCCCGGCAGATCCGCTCGAAGAGGACCTCGGCCGGGACCGGCTTGGTGAAGCGGCCGGTGAACTGCTTGCCGTTGTCGGTCAACACCTCCGACGGCACCCCGTAGGTGGTCATGGCCTCGGCGAAGGCGGTGCACACCGCGCGGCTGGACGGCTCGGCGACCACCTTGGCGATCACGATAAACCGGGAGTGGTCATCGATGCCGGTGACCAGCTTGCACTCGCGCCCGCCAGCCAGGAACACCCCGCCCATGATGTCCAGCTGCCACAACTGCATCGGAGCGTCGCGCTGCCAGCGGCGGTAGACGCGGCGGTGGTTCTGCTCCTGGTGGTTGATCAGCCCCTGTCGGGTAAGGATCCGGTGCACCGTGGACCGGCCGGGCACCGGCACCAGACCACGCTGGCCCAGCTCGTGGACGATCCGGCGAGCGCCCCACCGTGGATAGGAGCGGCGCAGTTCACAGACCAGTGCCTCGACCTCGGCGGGCACCTGGTGCGGCGAGACGTGCGGTCGGCGCGACTTGTCCACCAGAGCGTCCAGCCCGCCGACGTGGTACCGCTCGACCCAGGTGTACACCGACTGCCGCGACGCACCGAACTGCCGGGCCACCTGCGCGACCGGGGCCCCGTCCAGCACTTGGAGCACCGCCCGGTACCGGTGCTCGGCCATCCACCGCCGGTCGTCCACCGGCTCCGGCTCACGCGTTTCCGTCACGGAAGGACCAACGAGCCACGGCCGTCCAGGATGTGCCGAGACCGTCAAAAGTGCCGTGGGACCGTCCAGGAACAGCCGGGACCAAACTGTCCAACAGCCCGTGGGACTTCACACTCCGGGGAGAACTGAGTGGCCGTTGACAGTCGCCAAGAGCAAGAGGCCATCGACAGACAGGGGCCACAACGAAGCGCTGACCACATCCGCTCCACCCTGCATCGCAAGCTCTCGCTGATGCACATACGAGGCGTAGGCCGCCACCCCGGCAACGACCAAAGCGCACAGCGGTCGAATCCACGCATCCGGATCGACGCCTCGGCTCCTGACGGTTCCTTCCTGGGGCTCGGTGTCAGCGCTCATCGAACTCACCGCCCGGCACCTCGCCCCAGTGCACAACGCGTGCACACCTCGACGGGAACTCTCGGGAACTCGCAGGTAGAAGCGGGATGTGCCCAGACACGGCAAAGGGCTCCGACCAGGCTATAAGGGCAGGTCAGCGATCCAGCGCACCTTCGGTGCGCGCCGGGGGCGTGGTAAATCCTGTGGCGCGCGCCGGGATGCCTCCGTCCGCCTCTGACGTGGGCTGATACCGCTGCGGGACGCTGGTGGGGTTCGTTCCGGCCGAAACCGATTGCTCTGTGATGCCGGTGAGCTCGCAGGTCAGCGTGGTACTGAGGGCCGTCCACGGGAACCGTGGAGTGTTGCTGCGAGCACGTGCGTCAGAATTCCTGATTCACCCTGGTCCTCCCGGAACGGCATGCCACTCGGCCGTTGAGGGAGGGGATCGGGACGTGGACGTGCTGCACGAACGCTGCGCCGGTGTGGACATCAGCAAGAAGGACGCCAAGGCGTGCGTCCGCGCCCCGAGCACCAAACGGCGGGGATCGTTCACGACCGAGACCACGACCTGGGGGTCAACGACGAATGCGGTGCTCGCCCTGCGCGATCACCTGCTCGCCGCCGAAGTCACCCTGGTTGTGATCGAGGCGACCTCGGACTGCTGGAAGCCCTTCTACTACCTGCTGGCCGAAGACCTGAACGTGATCCTGGTGAACGCCCGTCAGGTCAAGAACCTGCCCGGCCGCAAGACAGACGTCTCGGACGCGGCCTGGCTGGCCCAGCTCGGCGCGCACGGCCTGGTCCGTCCCTCCTTCGTACCCGATCAGCACGTGCGCGAGCTGCGGGATCTGACCCGGGCGCGCACCCAGATGACCCGTGAACGCGGCCAGATCGTGCAGCGGCTGGAGAAACTGCTGGAGGACACCGGGATCAAACTCGCCGCCGTCGCCTCCGACATCATGGGCGTCTCCGGCCGCGCCATGCTGGAGGCGTTGACCTCCGGGGAACGCGACCCACAGGTCCTCGCGGAGCTGGCCAGGCGCAGGCTCCGCAACAAGATCCCCGAGCTTGCCGAGGCGTTGACCGGACGCCTCCGCGAGCACCACGCGTTCCTGACCCGGCTGCACCTGGACCACTACGACCGACTCACCGACGCGATCCGGCAGCTGGACGAGCGGATCGAGGAGACGATGGCCCCCTTTCGTCCCGCGCTCGACCTGCTCGATACCATCCCCGGGATCAACCGCGTCGTCGCCGAGGTGATCATCGCGGAGACCGGCGGCGACATGAACCGGTTCGCCTCCGCCCAACACCTCGCGTCCTGGGCCGGGGTCTGCCCCGGCCACCATGAGTCCGCCGGCCGCACCAAGAGCGCCAACGTCCGCCCCGGCAATCCGTACCTCAAAGGCGCCCTCGGGCTGGCCGCCTTCGGCGCGGTGCGAATCAAGGACACCTACCTCCAGGCCCGATACAAGCGGCTCACCGCCCGCCGCGGCCCACTCAGGGCCCTGGTCGCCGTCGAGCACTCGATCATCACCGCGATCTGGCACATGCTCACCGACCACAAGCCCTACCACGAACTCGGCGGCAACTACTTCGCCCAGCGCGACCCTCAACGCGCCACCCGCCGCGCGATCAACGCACTCAACCAGCTCGGTTACACCGTCACCCTCAACCCACTGGAAGGCGCGGCCTGACCGACCGAGCCGGCACACCCGGCGACCACCCGGGTCACCCGGCCCTGCCCGAACCTGTCCTGACCTGCACCTATTTACGCGTCAGAGCCCTGCTGGCAGACGAGTCGGGCTGTACGCCGGGTTCTGTGTGCAGACAAATGCCCGCCCTCTGGCTGTCCCCTGTCGGCGGCCGGATGGTTTTGGATCCCCGCGAGCACTCCGAGGTCATTCTGGCGGCCGTTGGCTTCGATCATGGCACCGACGTTGGTGCGGCTCCAGCCAGCAGGTTGTCCAACGCGGCTTGTTCGAAGGCGTCGGCCAACGCCTTCGGGACACTCCCGACACCGACAGACGGCCCCGGCGGGCTCATCGAGCCCACGGCCGCCCGGCGCCTGGCTCGAAGAGAACCACTATCCACCCCCGGAAGTGGATCACCATCCAGTACTCCTCCCGAAGGTCGTCGGCGGGCCGAGGCGGCATCCACAACAGGAACGAGGGTTGCGTTCTCACTCAGAGACACAAAGCAGGGATGCCAGCCTGTCGGCTACTGAAAGCAGAACGCGCTCCGAGTACGGCCGCCCGATGATCTGAATGCCAATGGGCAGCCCCTGAGTGGTCGTGGTCACTGGGACGACCAGACTGGGGAGGCCAATGTGGCTGGTGAGGTTGGCCCAGCCGGTCTGGTCGAAGAAGTTCTGCTCCTGGCCGTCGACCGTAAGGGTGCGACTTCCTGCCGGGATCGCGGGTGTTGGTGCGGCCGGTGTGACGAGGACGTCGTGTTCTGTGAAGAACCGCTGCCAGTCCGATCGGAGTCGGGCGCGTTCTTCGTTCGCACGCAGCCAGCTGCGGTGGGTTTGGGTCCGATGGCGGAGAAAGATCGCGCGGGGGCTGGTGTCGTCGTCCTGCAGTTGTCGTGTGGCAGCGAGTTCAGTGGCAGCGGTTTCGTCGTTGGTGGTGGCCGTCGCGGTGGCGTGCAGAAGCTGTTCGAACAGGCGCGTGGAGTCGGCGAAGCCAACAGGTCCGGGTGTGTGTCGGACCAGGGCTCCGGCTGCGATCAGCGCCTTCTCAAGGGTGATGAGGGCTTGTGCGGTCTCGTGGTCGACGGGGCAGTTCGGGTCCTCGGCCCAGATCGCGATGCGCAGTTCGTCGACGCCCTTCCTGGCCGTCGGCAGGTCTAGGTGCCAGGGTGTTTCCTCGGCCGGTGCCGGTGTGGTGAGCGCGGTGAGGAGCAGGTCGAGGTCTCGGGGGTGGCGAGCCAAGGGGCCCGGTGTGACCATGTCGCTGCTGGTGAGCCAGCCCGGCGGCCGGGGAATGTGGCCGCGGGCCGGGACGAGTCCGTGTGTCGGCCGCAGTCCGTACACCCCGCAGTAGTGGGCCGGCAGACGCAGCGAGCCGGCAAGGTCGCTGCCGAGATCGGCGGGGGTGAGGTGGGCGGCGACCGCCGCAGCAGGTCCACCGGAGGAGCCGCCGACCGTCCGCGCTGGGTCGTGCGGGTTGAGCGTGGAGCCGAAGGGAGCGTTGTCGGTGTGGAGGTCCTGGCAGTAGGCGGGGGTGTTGGTCTTGCCCATAATCACCGCGCCTTGGTGGCGGAGCCGCGCGACAGCGTCGGCGTCCTGGTCGGGAATGTGGTCCGCGAGTTCCTGGGCTCCGCTGGTTGTGCGAAGGCCAGCCGTTTCGAAGCTGTCCTTGATGGTGATCGGGAGGCCGTCAAGGACCCCGCTGGCCTCGCCGCGGGCTCGGCGCTCGTCGGAGGTGTGAGCGGCTTGCCGGGCCGCGTCATCGTCGCGGGTGATGACGGCATTGAGGGTGCTGGCGTCGATCCGATCGAGGTGGAGGTCAAGCAGCTCGCGGCTGGAGATCTCCCGGCGCTCCAGAGCCTGCAGTTGGACATGCGCAGGCTGGCGGGTCAGGTCGGTCATGTGAAGGCTCGCTCGAGGTGGGGGGTGCGGGCGCGTTGGCGGGGAAGGTGGCGGGCGACGGCGAGGAGGGCATCGATGTCGTCCATCGGCTGGCTGGTCTCGGGGTTGGTATCGGCGAAGTCGGTGAGCTGGTCGGGATGGGGACGTTCCCCCGTCTTGCGGGCGGCGATTCCGGCGAGTATCTGGTCAGCAGAGACGGCGGCGTTCAGTTCCTCACCCGAGAGCCCTCGCACCCTGTGATGGGCTTCGCTGCTTTCACGGACGCCCGCTTCGAGGTACTGACGGATCACGAAGCGGCCGTCGCGGATCTCGACCGCCCGTCGGTAGAGCTTGAACCCGATGCTGCGGAAGCGGCGGCTCTGGGCAGGGGCGCCCTGGTCGACCGACAGGCGGATCTCGGGGGCTTCGCTGTAGAAGGCCAGCCACAGGCGGCGCAGGCGGTAGTAGCTGACGTACTGCCTGAACCGGTACTGAACGTTCTTGGCCTGGTCGGTGATCGTGGGCACCAGCCACCCGATCAGGGTGAGCATGGCGCCGACGTCGCCGCACGTCCAGGCGAAGTTCTCCCAGCCGGCGAGAGAGATGCCGAAGGCGCCCGCGATGACGTTGCCGGTCCGCACGCCGCTGTATCCGAAGGTAACGATGGCGCCCAGGGCGACGACCCGCAGACCGGCGCGGACGGAGGGGCGCTTACTGCGCCGGGCCAGGCGCCAGCAGCCGCAGGCGAGGAGTACCTCGCCGATCGTGTACGCGGTGACGTACAGGGTGAGGTACGCGGCGTACGTGTTGTCATGCGCGTAGTACAACGTGAAGTCGATCGGCCTCGGTGCGCTCGGCGTCAGCAGGGCGAAGAGCACCAGCAGCCCCGCGAACACTGCGAGGCCGGCACCTAGCCAGGTCCGCGCTCTCCTGCGGGCGATGTCCGGGGGCGATCCCCAGTAGGTGAGTACCACCTGCTGGCAGGCGATCAGCGCGATCACGCAGCCCTGGGCCAGGGGAACGGAGAGGTTCACGGTGCCCAGGACGCGGTCGAGGTAGTTCCACATCGGAGTGATGGAGAACAGGAACGACAGGCCCGAGAGCAGGAAGACGGAGGCCAGGGCCGTGGTGGCGGGATCGCGGCGACGGGTGGGGATATCCCTCAGAAGGCAGAGGAATCCGAGGATGGCGACCACGAGGCTGATCGGGTGGAGTAGGTCTTTCACGGTCGGGCTACCCGCCTACGCAACAGGGTGTGCGCGACGCGGTCCTGGACCGCGTCGCCGGAGGACTCGTCGCTGCGCAGCCACCGGTCAATGATCCGGCGCTGGAGGAGCGAGGCGAGGAGCTCGGTCTCGTGCTCCTCTGCGTCGTCGTACTTGGTCCGCCCCAGCATCATCCGCACGACGGCCGGGTCCATGGTGGTGACGAGCGCCGGCGCCGCGGCGGACAGCGGGCGGGCCTCGTGGTGTCCGAGGAACAGGTGCATGAACTCGTGAGCGATGATCTGATCTTGATGCAGACAGCTGGTCCGCGGGTCGTAGAACACATAGATAACGGCCTCCAGGACCGCACATGCCCCGCAGACCGACGGCGCCTGCTCTTGTGGCTGCAGTATCACCTCGCGCCCTGTACGGCGGGAGACCTCGTCGCGGAGGTCGCGGATGTTCGTGACGTCGGGAAGCTCCAGCGCGGCCAGGGGGTCATCCTGGCGCCACCGACCCGTGGACCACATTGTCATTCCTTGATCATTTGCTGAACTATAGGTGGAATACAGCTAGTTGGAGGGTGGCAGCCCCTCCATCTTTCGCACGCCATCCACGAGACCGAGGACCGCTTCCTTTCCGTCCGCTGAGACGTCGGACAGACGCAGGAGCACGTTTTTGATCTTCGAATCGCGGAGCAATTCCAGCAACTTCAGTTCCTCCGCGGTCTTTTCGGCGACCTCATCGTCGAACCAATAGGCGGCAGGCACGCCGAAAAAGCTTGCCAGGGCTTCAAGATGACGCTTCGTCGGATTGTCCCGACGACCGGTGCGCAGCATCCAGAGGTAGGTGGACGTCACGGTTTCGAGCCCTCGCTCGGCCATCAGCTCGGCCACTTCAGAGTTGCTGTACGGGCCACGGCCGGGCGGGTGCACCACTTCAAACAGGCGGTTGAGCCGGTCACTGAGCTTCTTCGCGTGAAGACTCGTCGGCTCCTCTGCTGGCTCTTTCATGATCCTTTCCAAGGCGGTGCGGCTTAACGGGCGTTCAGCCACTGTACTCCGCGATTAACACCAGTTGACGCGCCGATCTTGCGTATGAAAAGTTCTACCTCGCAAACGCTCCCCGCGTTTGCGCGTCCACCCTTCGGGATGGTCTGCCCGTTTCTACCGATAGGCGTGCACGGCATGCGTGACGCACGTCACTTTTACCTAGCGGCATTAGTTGCGCCTGTAATTACAGGGCGAATTTGATCTTCGAATGGAAGGCGCAGAGGCAACAGTGGGAAGGCTCGATCCCCTTCGCGATGCCCGCGCGAGTATTTCCGTCGGGTCATTCCGGCGCTGCGGTGAGCGGCCAGTCCTCGCCATGCTCGTGGACGGACGACTGACTCTGCGCGGCCGCGCCGGAATGGCACAGCCGTCTGCGCCGGCGGTGCGGGGCGCCGCCCTCGCCGCCATCGCCCACATCCCAGACGCCAGTCGGCGGTACGCCGCCGACAGCCTCGACATGGCGAGTAGCGCCAGGCGCGCCGTCATGGTCGGCGCCGCCGAACCAACACGGTTCGCCGCTGCGCCGCGTTGTGGCACAAGACACGAGGGGGTGCTGTGAGGGTCATCTCCAAGTGGGTCGGGGCGATCAGCCTGCTGCCTGTGTCGCGGCCCGCTGCCTCCACAGGTACGCGCAGGTTCCGCCGCCCTGCGGTGCGACTTGTAGAGAGTCCTTTAGCAAGGTCTGGATCTTGCTGCAGGTCCTGCATATGTTCGTCGTCCCTCGCCGGGCTCCCTGCCCGGCAGTAGACGACGCTAGGAGCCAGATGCGGAACGCCCGATCCAGCCGGGTGAGATAGCCCCGAACACAGCGACGGCGTCCAAGGAGCGGTAACTCCAGGACGCCGAACGCCAAATGGCACTCCTGCCCCGGCAAGGGCGGAGATTTACCCACCTTCACCGCACCGGTCCTTTCCTACGAGGCACACCGGCGCGGGTTTCACTACGGAGGAGAGTCTTACATGCCGCCTGCCCTGCGCAAAGGGCCGGTGTCCCCGGCTCGCGCGGCAGCCGTCCTCGCTTCGCCGTCTGGCTCCCTGGACACGTACCGGTTGCCCTGCGCCCTCGCGCCGGAGCCGGCCCCCAGCGTCCGGCCCGTTTGGGCGGTGACCCGATGAGCCGTGACACCCGCGAATGGGCGTGGGAGTACAGCGCCAGCCGCGGAAACGCGCGCCTGGTCCTATTGTCGATCGCCGACCGGATCCCCGACGAGCAGTGCGTCGCCTGGGCGTCCCTCACCTCGCTGATGAAACGTACGAACGCGAGCCGCAACGCCGTGCGCGGCGCCCTGGTCGCGCTGGCCGAGAGCGGCGAACTCGAGGTGCTCGACGACCTAGGCGGTCCGCAGCACAGCACGGTCTATCGGCTCCCGCGCGCCGCTGCATGGCTGGCCAAGGTCGCGGCGACCCGGGAGAACGACCCCGGCGCGTACGTCGAGCCCCTGACGGACGCCGACCCGGTACCCGCGTTGGACGACGAGCGGCTGCGCAAGCACGGCATCTGGCCGAAGACGGGGTCCGAATCCGACCCCCGTCGTCAGGATCTGACCGGGTCAGAATCTGCACCCCCTCGTCAGAACCTGACCCCTCCCCGGGTCAGAATCCAACCCCCCTCCGGGTCTGAACCTGACCCCCAGAACCCTAGTGAACCGAAGGTGAACCGTAGGTACAGCAGCAGTAGTGCTGCCGACCTCACCTCCGCCGCGGACTGGCAGGTCGACAACGCGAGCCTGTCCTGGGCTCAGCAGCAGGGGCATCTTGCCCGCCTCGGCGAGCACGGCGTACAGGCCGCTGACGCAAAGTGGCGCCACCACCGGAGCACCTGGAGCGCTCGCTCCGCCGCCGCCTGGGCCGCCGACTGGCGGGCCTGGATCGCCCGCGAGCACAGCCCAACCCCCCACCGACCGAACCTCTACGCCCTGCCCGGCGGCACCCCCGCGCCGCAGGCCGGCATGACCCGCGCCGACGCGCACATGGCCGCCCTGCTCGCTGCCGTCGATGAACCGACTGGAACGGAGTAACTGCCTTGGACCGCCGCGAAGTTGCTGCCGTGCTCACCTATGTCGGTCGCCTGGACCCGCGCACCATCCGCACCGACGCGGGCGAGGCCCGCAACCAGCTCGCCATGTGGCACGAGCTGCTCGGCGACGTCCCGATGGCCACCGGCCAGGGCTGGGACGTCCGCGAGATCGTTCGCAAGCGCATCGTGAGTTCGCCGTACCCGATCCTGCCGGCCGATGTGGCCCGCGAATGGCAGGCGCACCGCCGCGACCGTCTGTCTCGGCACACCGACCCGACCCCCATGGCCGACCCGGACAATGCGGAAGCCTGGCGGGCGGAGCTGCTGGCGGCGCGAGATGCCGTGGCTGCCGGAGTGGCCGCACCCTCGGCTCACCGCGGGATCACGGCGGGGCGACACCGGCCGGGGCTCAAGGACCAGCTGGCCGCCGTCGGCTCCTACATCCCGCCGGCCGTGCGCGCCGAGCTGGCCCCGTACCGCCCGGCCCGCGCCGCCCGCGAAGCCGCCATCGCCGCCGGAGGACCCGACGTCCTGAGCGTGCCGTGCGACTGGTGTCACGCCGACAAGGGCGAGCCCTGCCGCCGCCGTCGCATCAGCCTCGACGGAAGTGCCCGGGGCAACGCACCGCGCGTCACGGCCCACCCCGGCCGCATCGACCGCGCCCTGGCTGCGCAGGCCCAGCAGGCATCCGCCGCCTGACAGCAGCCAAGCCCCCCCCTTCTCCACCAAAACGTTCCGACTCCGGTACAGCCCCACGCCGTGCCCCGAGCCCGCCTCGCAGCACCCGCCGCACCCCGTCCCGCCACCGGTGCCGAGCGACCCGCACCCACCGAGGCGACTTCCGGAGACCGTCATGCGCCACATCACCACCAACGACACCCCACCCCCGACGATCCGGGGTATCGCCGACCACAGCTGGCAGGAACGGGGCCAGTGCCACGGCCTGCCAGCCAAGGAGATCGACGAGCTGTTCTTCCACGCGGCCCGCGATCGCGCGGCCATCGACGCGGCCAAGGCGATCTGCGGCAGCTGCCCGGTGAAGAAGGCGTGCTTCGACTACGCCCTCGACAACGAGATCCGCCAGGGCATGTGGGGCGGGCTCACCGAGGACGAGCGCCGCCCCTGGCACGCCCGGGTCAACAAGCGCCTGGACTACAGCCGCGTCAAGGCCGCGTTCGAAGGCCGCGACGTCCACCTCAGCGACGCCGAGCGCGAAGCCGTCACCCGCCACGCCTACGTACGCGGCTGGAGCCCCGAGCGCCTCGCCTACGCACTGCGGCTCGACCTCGACTGGGCGCGCGACCTGATGCGCAACGCTGCCCACGCCGTCGCCGACCGCGACCGCTACTGGGGGCAAATCGACCCGGCCGAAGCAGCCGACGACGAGTACGTCGAGGACGACGACGCCGAGGCCGCCGCCTCCCCGGTGCAGGTGCCCCGCCAGGCGCAGACCCACGCCCTGATCGCCGCTCTCCGAAAGGCCGCATGACTCACCTCCTCGCCATGCCCTCCCTCGTCTCTGGCATCGAACCCATCCACTTCGTCGCAGCCGTCGGAGTGCTCGCCCTGATGCTCGGCGGATGGTCGATCCGGCGTAACCGGACCCCGGCGAGCGGCCCGCGCGCCGGCACCCCCGCGGTCTGGGTCGCGGCCCTCGCCGCCCTCAACTGCACCGCCTACAGCGCCGACACCAGCTGGCGGTTCGCCGCCGACTACCTCGACATGGCCGGCACGGTGGAGCGGGCCATGATGTTCAGCGCGGCCGAACTGGCGCTGTTCGCGACGGCGCTGATGGCCCGGCAGAACCTGAAGACCCAAGGAGCGCCCGGCCTGCCGGGTGGCCTGGTCTGGGTGATTACCGGGGTGCAGGTCATCCCGGCGTACGCCGAGTCGGGCACGGTGGGCGGCACCGTGCGGGCCTTCGTCGGCCCGGTCATGGCGGCCGTGCTCTGGCACCTGGCCATGGGCATCGAGCTACGGCTGCACAAGCCGGACGCCGCCTCCCAAGGGCTCCTGGCCACGCTCGGACGTGAAGTGCGGGAGCGTCTCCTCTCACGCCTGGGCGTCGCCACCCGCAACCGTGATGCCGCGCAGATCACCAAGGACCGCGCGACTCAACGGGCCGTGGCCCTGGCCTCCCGGCTGGCCGGGATACCAGAGAAGGAGCGTGAGAACGGCCGTGGCAGTCGGATCACGCGGCGGCTCCAGTCGGCTCTCGCACGATCCGGTGTCGGCACCGACCCGCAGCAGCGTCGCGCGCTTCTGGAGCAGCTGGCCGCCCGTCGGCACGCCACGGCGCTCGCCACCGTGGTCCTGCCGTCGCCCTGGATTCAGCCCGCGCGGTACCAGGACGCCGATCGGGGGGACCGGTCCCCTCTCCCTACGTCGATCGCGACTCCGTCGGCGAACGGGACGCAGGCGAGTGCGTGGGTGAGCGCGGTCCCCGGCGACGGTCTCCGAAGCACTGCATCGATCGGGGACCGTACAGAGGGGGACCGTGCGGAGCCGGGGACGGGACGTGAGCCCGACGGGGACCGTCCCCACCCGGACTCCGTCGGCAACGGGGACCGAGCCGCCGAGTCCGGCTCGAGCCTGCTGCCCGAGGGCCAAGAGGCGGCAGTTGGGGACCAAGACACCGTGCCCGCCGGGACCGAGGAGCCCGACGACGGCGCGAGCGGCAGTGCCGAAAAGGTGCACGAAGCTACTGCTCAGGAGGGCACAGACCCGTCCCCGGCGGCCATCACCATCGGGGACGAGGGCCGGGAGCACCCGGACGCCGAAACGGGGACCGAGCCCATCGGGGACCGTCCCCACACCGTCCCCAACGACGACGGGGACCGCGAACACCCCGACACCGAAACGGGGACCGAACCCAACGGGGACCGTCCCCACACCGTCCCCGTACGGCGGACGCCGAAGGCGAGGGCGTCCCGGAACCGGCCGCGCGGCGGTCAATCCCAACGGTCCCGGAAGCAGCCGCAGCTGAGCGTGGAGGAGATGGTCGAGCGGGTCCGTCCCCATGTGCCCGCGCTGCTGGAGCGGGACGGCAACGAGTCGCTGACCCGCGTTCAGCTGCGGGAGATCCTCCGTGCCCAGCAGATCCGGGGAGGACGGAACGAGCGTCTGACGCCGGTTCTGCAGCGGCTCCGCGACGAGGCGGGCACCACCACGGCACGGAGTACGGCCCGATGAAGACCTGCCAGCGTTTCGCGCACATCAAGGCCGGCTTCGAGCAGGACATCCGCTTCCTGCGCGGTCATGCCGAGCGTCACCAGGGATCCGCGCCGGCGAAGACCAGCGCGAAGAACGCCATGTCGGTGAAGCGGAGCATGGCGCGGGCCTTGAACCGGCACCTCGATCGCTGCCCCGAGTGCGGCTGACGGTCACAAACAAGCAGGTCAGGAGCCTGCTTCCACCTTTCCATCCGGTGGCCCGGCCGAGGCCGGGCCACCGCCCCCGCACTGAAGGGACCCGCTATTCCTGCCCGTCACCGCCCGCGTATGCACCCACCGTCCACCGCCGAGGCCGCCGCCTGGGCGGAGGTGCTCGTACGCCACCAGCTCCTGTACGCAGCCGTGCTGACCCCGGGCGGCCAGTGGCTCGTGCAGCACCGCGCCGAATCCCTTGTCCACGTCCTCCACGGCCCGAGAGCCATGGTCGATCTGGCCGCCGAAATCCAGCACCGCATCCGCACCACGAGGTACCGCACCCGATGACGAACCCGACGACAACCCCCGCTCCCGCGCCAGGTGAGCCGGAAACCAACTCGACCTCGTCGCGAGCAAGTTGGTGCAAGAGCATTGCTCCCGGTGGGAGCAATGCTCTTGCGTCTCCCGCCCCGGGGGTGGCGGGAGCGGATCGGCGCCAGGGGGCGCCGATCCGTCAGGATGCGGCCGAGGGCGGCTCGCATCCTGAAGAAGGGGAGAACCACTCCTGCCACAGCGCCGACTGCGCCCACACCATGCCGAAGCCCCACGTTCAGCAGCGTGAGCGCCTGCGCGACGAGAAGAAGCGTATGCACCAGCCGAGCTGCCGCATGAACGACGACGAGTACCAGCTCCTCGTCCGTGCTGCTGCCGCCTGCAATATGAGTATCGCCAGCTACCTTGCTCGCGCCGCGCTCAAAGCCGCCCGCAACCTCGACCGCACCGCCGCGGAAATCGCCGGCGAACGCGAGATGCTGAAGGAGCTGTTCGGCCTTCGAATCGCACTGAACCGGATCGGCAACAACCTCAACCAGGTTGCGGCAGCCCTGAATTCGGACGAGCCCGCGCCGCAGGCCACGGCGGTTCTCTCTGCCGTCGACCGGATCTCCCTGCGTGTGGACGCCTTCCTCCGGCGCTACCTGGACGGCGAGCGTCCGGCTGCATGATTCCCAAAGTCCACGACATGGGCACGGACACGCGCGGGCTGGTGGCCTACCTGTACGGCCCCGGCAGGGCTGAGGAGCACATCGACCCCCACCTCGTCGCGGCGTGGGATCGTCTGGCCCCCGACCCCGGCCGCGACCCCGAGGCGACGTACGGCGACCTGCAGCGTCTGCTCGACCAGCCCGTCATAGCACTGCCCGAAAGCGTCAGGCCCGCCGAGCATGTGTGGCACCTGTCCGTACGCGCCGCCCCCGAAGACCCGATCCTCACGGACGAGCAGTGGGCGGACATCGCCCGCCGCATGGTCGCCGCCACCGGCATCGCCCCTGAAGGCGACGATGCCGCCTGCCGCTGGGCGGCTGTCCGCCACGCCGACGACCACATCCACGTCATCGCCACCGTCGTCCGCCATGACGGCCGCCAAGCCCGCATCCGCAAGGATGGCGCCCGTTCCCAGGCGGAAGCACGGAAGATCGAAGTGGACTACGGGCTACGCCGATTGAACGCCGGCGACGGAACCGCCGCCAAGCGCCCCGCCAGCGCCGAACGCCACAAGGCGAACCGGCAGGGCAAGGAACGAACGCCACGCGAGGAACTGCGGGAGACGGTGCGCCGCGCTGCCGCCGGCGTCGCCAGCGAGCAGGAGTTCTTCGACCGCCTGGCCGTCGCCGGCCTCCTGGTCCGCCAGCGCGTCGCACCCTCCGGCGATCTGCTCGGCTACAAGGTCGCGCTGCCCGACGACCGCAACGAGGGCCAGGAGCCGATCTACTATTCGGGCTCCACCCTCGCACCCGACCTCTCCCTACCGCGCATGCGCGAGCGGTTGGCCGGCAACGTCTCCGGACCCGGCCCCGAAGCCGTCGCGGACCGCTCCTCCGGCTCGGCGCGTGTCAACCCGTCGACCGCGCGGCGCCAGGCGACGACGGCGGTCTGGCAGGCCGTACTCGTCGTCGACCAGAGCGACGACGGGCAGGTCGCCGCGCAGCTCGCCGCGGCCGGCGAGGTCCTTGACGCGCTCGCCAAGACCTCGGCCGCGCACACCCGGCGCGAACTGCGAGATGCCGCCTGGGCGTTCGAGCGGGCTTCCCGCTCCCACATCCGGGCCGAACGGGGCCACGACCGTGGTCTGCGGCAGGCTGCCCGTGACCTCGTCTACGGCGGGCCGGCGCTCGGTCGTGGGGAGGACGGCGCCACCACCGCCATGTTGATCGATATGGTGCTTTTCCTGGTCACCGCCGCCGCCCACTGGCACGGGAAGAAGGAGCACGCCCAGCAGGCGGCTGCTGCTCGCCAGGCCGCCGAGCACCTACGCGCCGCTTACCAGGCCGCCGCGCCGGTGTACCTGTCCGTCATGCACCAGCGCGGTCGGCGTCTGTCCCAGCCCCTGCAGCGCAAGCAGGCCGCCTACCTGCGCCAGGCGGTGCCGGAGCTGGCCGAGCAGGTCCTCACCGAGCAGGGCTGGTACGCCCTTGCCGCCACGCTCGCCGATGTTGAGCACGCTGGGCACGACCCGGCCGTGCTCCTGTCCGAGGCCGCCGAGCGACGGGAGTTGGACACCGCAGACTCGATCAGCGACGTGCTCGTGTGGCGGCTGCGGCGCATGGCCGATCTGCCCGCCGACCCTTCCGCCATGCCCGAGCACACGGCCACCGCGCCCGCCGCCGCCCGCGGTGCTGCGCAGCGTCCGACGCACCGCACCGACCGTCCCGCCAAGTCCCGCTGAATTCAACCTTCTTAGAGTTGCAGCAGGTCAGGGACTTGCGGCACTCTCCTCGTGCAGGCGAGACGACAGAGATGGAGACGGCATGTTCCGACGCAATCGTGCGGACCGAGAGTTCCGTGAAGCTCAGCGTGCCGGCCAGGCGGTGCTGGCGATGCACACCGAGCTGCCGCTGCCGGAGGCACCCGGCCCTGTCGCTGCCTCGGCTGTGCCGGCGGCCACGGTGGTGCCCGATTTCCTGCCGCCGGACTTCCGGGCGCCGTCCCGCCAGGACGTCTCGGGGTTCATGATGCGCTGGGACCTGCCGCTCGTCATCGACGGTGAGGTCCACGCGTGCCACTGCGGTGCGTACCGGAACTGGATCGTCTTCAACATGAGCGACGACTCGGTGTGGCTGCGCTGCCCGGTCGGCCACGAGACGGAGGAGACCCGGCTGGACACCGCCTGGTACAACCGCAACTCAGGTCCGGTCGACCACTTCCACCCCACTCTCGAAGACGGACTGCGCCACCTCGGCCGCTGAAGCCACGAAACCCCTTCCCTCACCCCTGCGTTCGTCGGCGCCCGGAGGGCCGACCCGGTCAGACCATCCGTCTCGCATCACCAAGGGGTTTCCGCATGCGCCGTTCCACTACGACCGCCCTCGGCCTCGGCACCGTCTTCACCGTCCTTGCCCTGACCGGCTGCTCCAGCCACACCGAGCCCGCCGACGTCTCGGCCGCATCCTCCGCACCCGCGCACCGGGGCGGCAGCTCGGCATCCGCGCCGCTGTCCTCGATCCAGCTGAACCAGCGGCTGCTGAACGAGAGCGACCTGGGCGAGGGCTACACCCGCAAGCCCGAGCCCGCTCGCAGCAACGACGACGTCACCGTCATCGGCTGCCCGGCGCTGGAGGAGCTCGGCAGCGACGCGGCCACCGGCTCCGGCCTCGACTTCAGCCGCAAGGCGAAGGCGTCCTTCACCTACACCGGCAGCAGCAGCTCCGAGGTGAGCGAGGAGCTGTACAGCGACAGCGCCGCGAAGTTGTCCAAGGGCATCGGGAAGATCTTCGACGCGATGCTCTCCTGCCCCTCCTACCAGGTGACGTCGGGCAGCACCGTAGTCGACATGGGCACCGCGAAGGCGTCCGCGCCGGGCCTCGGCGACGAGCAGTGGAGCCAGCTGCTCACCTTCTCCGCCGGCGGGCAGCGCAGCGTCGTCAAGCAGACGGCGATCCGCACCGGCAGCATCCTGCTGATCGTCTCCGGCTCGCCGGGCCTCGTGGACGCCCACCTGGGCGAGGCGGTCGCCAAGGCGCGCATCGCACGCTGACCGGCTCCTCCACCTGCCCCGGTGTCCGGGCCTGTCCTCCCGACAGGCCCGGACACCGGGGTTTCGGCGTATGGGGCGATCAGCCGTCGAGGCGGAGTTCGCCTGGCTCGTAGCGGAGTTGGAAGGTCTGCGCGTGCTCCCCGTGCATCCAGTACAGGGTCATGGTCGACAGCATGCTGCGCTTGATATAGCGGGTGCGCGAAGGCATTCCTTCGTCCTGTTCGACGATCCAGGCTTCCACCCGCTCTGGCAGCCCGAACCGCAACGCGTATGCCTCTGGGTGCTCCGCGGAGCGCAGTTCCCAAACCGGATGTGACGCTGCCTGATTGATGCGACGCAGGCGCACCGCGTGCGTGGGGTGCGCTCTCGCGTAATCCACGAAGGCGTACAGATCATCCGAGGCCAGTCCCAAGACGAACGGCGCGGCAGGGAAGGCCAGGACAAGACCCAGTTGCGACCGGCTGTGCAGGGCCTGCGCCAGGTAATCGAGTGGGCCTCGAATCGCATCGGGCAGGTCCACGTCGCCCGCGTCCATTTCCAACAGCGGGCCACGAAGATACGTCCGTATCTCGTGCACCTTCGGCCGCTCGGCCGCGGGGGTCACTTCGAGCGCTGCGTGAATGGTGTCAGCCGTGGTCTTGACGAGATTCCGCAGGACGGCGAAGTCCGGTGCGGAGAGGTCGATCAGGGATATCTGGTGGGCCAGCGCGTAATCCTGCGCCTCCGGGCTGAAGCCGGACGTAGAGAAGATCGCGTAGCTATAGCGGTATCGCGTCCGCGGCCGGCCTGTCCCCGGAGCGGTGAGCGTGGTGGTCTCGCCCTCGTTCACATCGTGGATCACACCGTGGCCGTTGCGCACAGTGGGCAGACCAACTGGAGCTGTGGTCAGGTACTTTGCCTCGACGAACAAGCGGACCGGCAGCGAGAACGGCGGAACGTACCGGAACTGTCCGAGCGCGTCGACCTGGTGCCACGCCCCGCGTCCACGGACCAGCAGACCGTTCTTGTCCTTCTTCAGCACCTTCCACGGCTCTTTGTCCTTGTCGTCGTCGGCAGTGAGGACTTCGAAGCCGCTGGAGCGCAACAGCCAGGCCAGCACCTCCTCCAGGAGGTAGCCGCGCAAGGGTCCTTTGCCGATCACTTTGCCTGCCACGACGGGGATCCTATGCGCGGTCTGGATCTTCGTTCCAGGGTCCCCTCAGGCGCGCGGCTGCCGGGGTACGGCGAAGGCCCGGCGGTTCTCCTCCCGCGAAGAGAGTGGAACCACCGGGCCTGGAAAAGGGGCATCACCCCGCCGATCCCCCGCCTCGGCCACCGGCTCTGAGCTGCCCGTCAGCCGCGGCGGACGACGGTGAGACGGTCCTTCGCGCCTTCGGGGAGCGTGCGGCGCGGTACCGGGCCGGGTGCGGCGAGCGAGGAAGCGAAGGCGGCGACGAGCTCGTGTGGGGCGCTCGCGCTGAAGCTGGCACACCACAGATACGGCGCCCCGAGCACGGGCTCCGCCCACGCCTGCCAGCCCAGCAGGTCATCGCGGGGGTCGGCGTCGTGGATGAGCGGCGGCAGCATCTCCAGCGAGACGTTCGTGGAGAAGCCCGGGTCGGTGGCGGTCGTACGCGGGCGGTCCATGTCGCGCCGCCAGCCCCGGGTGCCGAGTGCGGTGAGGACCGACTCGGCGTTCTCGAGCCCGGCGTCGGGGGTCTCGCTGGCGTCGAGCGCGAGCAGGAAATCGGTGAGCGCCTCGTGCGGTACGCCGGCGGTGAAGTACGCGTTCCACTCGGTCAAGGCCGACGCAGGGTACGGACGGGCCGACAGCTGCCAGGCCACCGGGAGGCCGCCCAGCTCGAACGGGTAGGCGGCGAGGATCCACTCGGCGCCGCGCAGGCCGTCGGGGCTCACATAGAGCAGGGTGCTGCGGGAGGTCGGCCACATGCGCCAGCCGAGCTCGGTCAGAGTGTCGCCGATCCGCTCGGCGAGGACGCCGTCATCACCGGCCAGGTGGCGCGGGGTGACCCAGTACATCGAGTCCGGCGAGTGGGGGTGGGAGGGATCGATGGGGTGGTGCGGGTGCAGGGGCGCCTCCGTCAGTTCGAGGTTGGATCACTGGCTGGTGTTCGGCCCGGTTGCGCCGCGTCGGCGGCGCGAGGGTCCCTCGGCCGGCGGTTGCCAGGTCAGAGCGACAGCCACGGCGGGCGGCAGAGGGCCGAACTGCTCGGCCTCCGGGGACTCGGCGATGTAGACCATCGGCCGGCCGTGCTCGTCCACCGCTTTCTCCACGCCGCCCAGACGGTGGGCCATGGGAAAGAAGGGGTTGACGGCGAGACGGACGGGCGTGTCGCGGTCGCAGACGGACAGCAGATCGAGAATGTCACCGACGGTCATCTCGGGCGAGTGCGGGTCCAAGGCGTTCTCCTAGCGGTAGCGGACGGGGCCACGAGAGCAGGGGCAGGGTACGCGGCGCGTACGAGGGGAAGCGGACGTGCCGGTCACAGGGGCTGGGAGGTGGCCAGGATCTGGGCCACGACAGCAGCGATGATCTCCGCCGGGGTCTCCGTACCGAAGGACATCCGGTAGCCGGGAACGTTCGCGGTGCCGGTGACCGCGATCACCCAGCCCTCGCCCGTCACCCAGTCCTCGTCCGCGCCGCCGGGCCGGCCGTTCGGGAAGTAGCCGAGGTAGAACCGGCCGTCGTGCGAGCTGACGTGCACGTCGGCGCGGTCGTCGACGATGTGGGTGAAATCGGCCTCCGAGAACTGGTCGACCACCTCCATCGCCTGACCGGCACCGAGCTTCCAGGAGCGGAGCCGCAGGGCCCCGACCGTGGTGGCGAATCCGGGTTGCGCCGCATCCAATGCCACAGCATCACCTCTCTGACCTGGGGTTTTTCGGAAGGTCGTTCAGGTTGACATGCCGTTGCAGCGTCCACCAGTCCTTTGGGCGATCTTCTTGTCTGCCACCGGCGAACTTGTCCTTGGACAGCGATGTGGGATCTCTATCTCCGTGGCCGAATCTCACGACCGATGGCCAAGCGGTGGCCGATCGGCCACGGATCTGAGATTGGTTGGTCAGCCCCTGTCCCGTCTCGCTGCTGGGACATGCCGTCTGTGCCAGGCGAGAGCGGATGGCCCGGGCCCTGTGGAAGAGCCACCGCGGCAGCGAGATACTGAGGCCGTGGAGAGCGGACAGGTTCGCACGCTGCACTTTGCGGTCGAGTGGGTCGATCAACACCCGGTGACCTGGCTCGAAGGTGCCTTCCCCGCCTCGTACGAGGTCGAAGGTTGGAAGCTGACGCTCACCGAAACGAGGCTCGCCGCCGCGCCAGCTGCGCGGATGATCGAGGACGAGGCCCGCTCTGCCGTCATGCCGCTACTGGATACTTGGTCGGCCGAGCTTGAAGTTGATCAGCGCCTCGTCGTGATGCTCTACTACCTCGGCGCTGACGTGGAGCCGGATACAACTGGCGCGAGGGGAACAGTTGCCAGCGCGGACTTCGCAACTGCGTCGGCCACAGCGTTCGACGCAACCATCGTCATTGAGCGCGACGCCCCTCCGCAGCCGGACTGGTCCTGGCGGGACACAGACGTGACCAAGGCTGCGCGGACGATGTGCCTGCGTCCTCTGCGGAGCGGGACCCGACCGATTGCAGACGCCGCCTACTGGCTCTCGACCCACCTGAAGAAGTGGGCCGCCGACGGGGATCAGACTGCAGCCGAGCGGCTCAACGTGTCCTCGGGTTACTTCAACAAGGTCAGTCAGTTGGGTGCAAGAAGCGACGAGCGGAAGGTCTCCACGGCCTCACTGGCGCTGGCTGCGGAGGACAAGGAATCACTTAGGAGCGCAGTAGAAGTGCTCATCCGGCGGCTGCACTTGGCAGAGAGTGGCCTCCGCCCGGGCCAGCACCTGGACCTGTCCGATTGGCCGGCTTCGTAGCGGTCCGGGCTGCCCCGGTGACCGGCTCGAAGACGACCCACGGGCAAGCACCTCGATTCGGGCGGGCCAGTCGGCCAAAACCGCTGGTGGGTTTGGGGGCGTAACCGGGATAGTGGCCCGGTGCCTGCGAAGTTGACCGATATGCCGCCTGACCGGCTGGATGCGCTGATCAAGCATCCCTTCCACCGGGAGAACGCCGAGGGGCTGATCAGGTTCATCCGCGATCTGCGGGAGTGTCACGGTCCCGAGGACTTCGTAGCCTTTCAGCACGACCTACTGACCGCCACGCTCGAAGCGAGTCATGCGCGTGCCGCGCGAAATCGGGTGATCAAGCGGCTCAAGAGGGGAGAGAAACTCCCCGCAGACGCGCCCGAGCTGGTAACGGGCAACCACCACGACGTGGACGACTGGCGGCTCGAGTCGGATGTCCTTGAGCGCATAGGCCGACAACTGCGTTCCGTGGGGGATGCCATGGCGTGGCGGGCATTTGGCTACGACCGCCGCTACATCCTCACCCTGCGACGGAACGAAGCGCCCGGCCCGATGACTTTCGCTAAGGAAGGCACCGTCCACGAGGTCCAGTTCATGCAGCAGCAGTGGAGCGAACACCGGCGCTTCGCGATGTTGCATGACCTGACGAACTGCCTGCGCATCGGCGACGCGACTGTCTTCGACACCCCCGACGAGAACAACCTGCAGACCATCTACCTGCATGAGCTCAAAACAAACCCGAAACGGCGTGAGGGCGCCCAGCTCACACGGACCCGCATGGCGGCCGAGGCACTGGACGTGAACGGGCCGCTGCCCGGACCCGACAAAGCCCGTCTCATCGAAACCGGCATACCGTACGCCAGCCACCTGTCGACCCTCCGCGACGCCTTCGCCTACGCCCACCAAGAGGGACTGAAGACGATGCGTGTGCCTGGGCAACGCGCACTGCTCGCGCTCGACATCCCGGCGGCCGGCAACCGTTGGGGCCTACAGGAAGCCACACGACAGTTCCACTCCGCGTACGCGGCATTGCTGCGCCGCACCCGACTGACCGGACAGCAAATCTGCTTCGGCAGCGGTGACAACACCGCCCGCAACACGCTGGCCCCGCCATGGGGCATCTATCCCCTACAGCCTGCGGAGTGCGCCGGCCTGATCGCCGACGTTCTGGTTTTCACCGTGACGATGTCGTCCGACAACTTCATCGAGGAGCTACATAAAGCCGGCCTGAACGCCGAGTGGGTCCTGGCCGAAGGCGCCGACATGGCGCCCCTCCAGCCCGTCGTGGCAATCTACGGACATGGCCACCGCGTCGTGATGGCCCGTGCGGAAATCGAGCGGCTACTGCTGGAACTCACCGACCTTGGCACGTGGGCACGAGGAGTGGAACGTCTCCTTCAACTGGGCGTTGCAGGCTGGCAGCCGTGGCCTTACTTCACTGACGAACACAAAGTCTGGGCATGACACGGGGCGCAGCCCGCGCGCGAGGCCCGTGACCTGGCCGACCAGACCCGGGTGCGGGTCGGCGGACTGGCCAAGTACATCCAAAGGCCCCCGATGGCCAGGGGAGTTGCGTTCGGCGCCCTGGAAGATAAGACCGGCGTGATCAACCTGGTCTTCTCTCCTCCGGTCTGGGAACGCACGCGAGAGGTAGTCCTCGGTGCTGCTGGAGGGGCACATCGAACGTGACCGCGGCTCGGTCAACATGATCGTGCACCGCGCGCACGCCCTGGCGGGCCCCGGTCGGGTCCATCAGCCGGGGCCATTCAGGTGACGATCTACGGGAAGCGGAGGTTCGGCCGCTGCGCCCGCGGCAGGGTCATCGTGATGCCTGCCGTCACGTGCGGCGCTGCGGGTCGGGCGCGAGCGTGATGGACATCCAGTGCGCCGCCGCTTCGCGATAGCTGTGTCCGACCGGGGCCAGTTCGCCGCTGCGGGTGAGGCTGAAGATTGTCACCATGATCATGTCCGAGCCGTCCGCGACGGAGGTGAGCTGGGTGCGGCAACGGCTGCAGGACCCTCGATGCAGCGTCGGCCAGGTGGAGAAGTACGTCGGCTCGCCTGCGGGGCCCGTCCACTTCAGGGCGTCCCTGCGGAACCCGACCCATGCCATCGCCGGCGCCCCGGACAGGCGCGTGCAGTGCTCGCACGAGCACAAGTGGGGGTGTCGTCCGGGATGCCTGACGCCTCATACGTGTGGTCACCGCACTGGCAGCGCCCACTCCACAGGACAGGGACGACGATCGGCTCGGCCACGGAGACGGCTCCTCTGGTGCGGGAAAGCTGATTCCGGCGGCAGTGTGCCGTACCGCCGCGACATCGCGCTGATGTTCGGTACCGCTCGACCCGAACGGGATGGCGAATCCACCCTTGAAGGCGAATGTCAGTACGAGCCCTTACGGCCACGGCGGCTATCGGCGGTACCTCCCAGTCGGGGCGGTGGCGCAGCCTCCAGCGCCTCCATCAGCTGGCCCCACGTGAGCGCCCACGACGAAGCCCCCAGAATCGAACGATCCGATTCCGGGGGCTTTACGGAGAGAAGCGGGTGAGGTCAGCTCGTGGTGGAGCCGTCGTCGGTGGCGTTGTCCGCGCGTCGGCGACGGGCCGCGAAGAGGGCGCCTCCGCCAGCAGCGATCAGGACTCCGGCGCCGCCGATCAGCCACGGGGTGGCGTCGGCGCCGGTGTGCGCGAGAGAGCCCGCAGGGGTGGGGGCCGCAGTGCTCGACGCGGTCTCGTCGGAGGTAGGGGTACCCGAGGCGGACGGCGCCGGGTTGTCCTCATCCTGGCCGGGCTTGTCCGGGGTCGGCCGGTTGCTCGGCTGATCGGTCGGCTTCTCCGTGCGCGGCGGGGTGGTGACGGTCTTGGCATTGGTGACGGCCACGGTGACGGGATCGCCCGGCTTGGCCTTGAATGCCTTCACGGACGGGTAGATCTCGTAGCCAGCGGGCGCCTTCACCTGTTTGAGCCAGAAGTCGCTGCCGCTGCGGGAGTTGATGGGCAGCTTGCCGCTGGCCGTGCCGTCGGAGCCGGTGGTCAGCGTCAGGATGGTCTTGTCGCCGCTACCGATGTTGACCGTGGATCCGGCCAGCAGCTTGCCGGTCTTGTCGTCCTTGGCCTTCAGCCGAACTGAGGCGGGCTTGAACGGGTCGATGATGGTCAGCGGGGTGTCGGCACCGGGGGTGACGATGACGTCCTGGTCGTCGACGACCTCGTGCAGCGGGCTGCCGCTGGAGACTTCCTTGAGCCGGTAGACACCGGGCGGGAGGTCCTGGAAGGTCAGCTGGCCCTCGGCGTCGGTGGTGCCGCTGGCGGCCTGCTTGCCGGTGGAGTCGAGCAGGGTGAACGTGGCTCCGGCGAGAACCCCTCCTCCCGGGTCCTTCTTCAGGATGGTGACGCCGCCGTTCTCGGCCGCGCTCAGCGGAGTGATGGACGTGGACGTGGTCGGCTCGGGGGTGTTCGCGGAGGCGGCTGGGACCAACGCCAACGTGCCGGTCACTGTGGCGACAGTGACGGCCACGGCGGACAGGCGGCGGGCGGAACGGGTAGGCAAAAAGGAACTCTCCTGGAGGGGACACGGGCAGAGATGCCCGTCGGTGCAAGCGGGGTAAGGCCGGTCAGCGGGTACGGGCCGGCGACGGCTGGGGCAGCAGGGGCGGACGGGTTTGCCCTGGAAGGTGCGCGGGGGCGTCGATCGTGGTTCCGCGGGCGGCGGTCTGGACGAGGTGGTGTTGGTCCTCGATGGGCAACGTCACGATGTGCGATAGGCCCTGCGCGACGGAGGCACCGCGCAGTGTGCCCGCTGGCAGGTCGGCGGCATGCACGATCCGGGCTGCCGCCTCGGCTTCGATCAAGAGGCCGAACGCCGGTGGAATGTTGAGCAGTTGGGCAGCCTGCTCGCGGCTGCCGGTCAGTGCTTGAGTGAGGGGAAGTCCGTCGTCGAGGACGCTGTCGACGATGTCCAGCCAGACCGGCGTGGCCTGGTGGAGGCGGGTGAGGAAGTCGGCGTCTGTGAGCCAGCATCCCCGGGACGGCTCAGGATCCGTATCGAGCTAAGCCGGTCGCCGCCGTGCGCTGTCGGCGCTGCTGGGCGGGGACGGTTCGTGCGTCCAGACCTTCAGGTAGTCCTGGATGGCATGGCTCAGGGGTATGACGGCGGCGCCGATCCAGGGTGAGGTGTCGTCGTGGTGCCAGTCCCGTACGACGCCGTAGCCGTCATGTCCGGGCTGTTTGCCGAGGCGGGCGTCCCGGACCACGAACGTGCTGTGGTCGGCGAAGGACAGGTACGCGTGGTCGAGGGCGCCGCGGCCCGGGTGGAGGATGCTCAGGCGCAGTC
>NZ_JAPWHT010000489.1:0-7537 GCF_027270795.1 Streptomyces sp. ActVer | reverse complement strand
GTGAAGGGCGATACGTCGATGGCCGTCGCCGCCGTCGGTCTCATCACCGATGTCGAGCAGGCCGAGAAGATCGTCGCCAACGGTGAGGCGGACGCGGTTCTGCTCGGCCGGGAGCTGCTGCGCAACCCCTCGTGGGCCCGGCACGCCGCCCGCGAACTCGGGGGCGATGTGCACGTGCCGGACCAGTACCACATCGCCCGCGAACTCGGGGGCGATGTGCACGTGCCGGACCAGTACCACCGCTCGGTCTGACGGAACCTGCTTAGGACGCGGCCTACTTCGGAGCGGCCTACTTGCTGACGCGGCCTACTTCTGGCGGCCGAGCCATTCCGTGAAGCTGGTCCCGACGATGTGGGCGTCGGGGCCGGGCAGCAGCTCGCGCCCCTGGGGGTGCGCGCCGAAGTAGCCGACGGACTCGTCGGTGACGACCTCGCGCGGGTCCTTCTCGGCCGCCAGGCCCGTGCGGACGAACTCGTCGAGGTGGAGCTCCTCGGGGCCCGCCACCTCGGTGGTGCCGTTCAGCGGAGCCGCCTCGGCGGCCAGGGCGACCGCCGCGACCACGTCGTCGGACGCGAGAGGCTGGAGGAGCGAGGAGGGCAGCCGCACCGTGTCGCCCTCGGTGGATCCTGCCGCGATGCCCTTCACGAACTCGAAGAACTGGGTGGCTCGGACGATGGTGTACGGGATTCCGGAGCCCTTGATCAGCTCCTCCTGGGCGACCTTGGCGCGCAGGTAGCCCGAGGCGGGCAGTTGTTCGCTCCCCACGACCGACAGGGCGACGTGGTGTCCCACGCCCGCCGCGGCCTCGGCCGCGACGAGGTTGCCCGTGGACGTACGGAAGAACTCCAGCACCGCGCTGTCCTCGAAGGAGGGCGAGTTGGACACGTCCACGACGACCGAGGCGCCCTTGAGCGCGTCGTCCAGGCCCTCGCCCGTGATGCTGTTGACGCCGGTGTTCGGGGAGGCGGGCAGGACCTCGTGGCCGTCCGCCCTGAGCCTCTCCACCAGCTTCGACCCAATGAGCCCAGTGCCGCCGATGACTACGATCTTCATGGTGCAACCCTTCCGGTTTCGTCCGACGGAATCGGACCTGCTGACCATGTGGACCGGACAGGGTTCGGGTTTGTGACAGCCTCGGTCGTCTCCCGGCGCCGCCGGGCTCTTCTCCTGGTGCCGCCCGGCTCTCCTCCCGGCGCCCGCCTCCTACGGAGTGCCGCGAGGACCCGAAAGCGAACGGACGTACGGGTCTAGCTTGGCGGGGTTCATCACCCACATGATCCGGTCGATGCCCTGCGCGGAGGCGTCGACGGCCAGCAGGGCGACGGCTCGGCCCTCGTGCGAGACGAGCACGGCCGGGCGGCCGTTCGCCTCGGCCCACTCGATCTCGGCGCCGGGCCAGAATCTCGGCGCGAAGGCCGCCAGGTACTTGGCGACGCGGACACTGCCGAGCACCGGGATCCTCGTCGCGCCACGCACTCCCCCGCCGTCCGAGTAGCTGACGACGTCCTCGGCGAGCAGCTCTTCGAGTGCCATGAGGTCACCCGTCCGCGCCGCCGCGAGGAAGGCTTCGAGCAGCCTCCGGTGCTCGCCCGCGTCCACCGGCTCCCGGCGCTCGGCGGCCAGGCGTCGGCGCGCCCGGCTGACCAGCTGACGGGCGTTGACCTGCCCCGTTTCGAGGATGGCCGCGATCTGTTCGTACGGGTAGTCGAACGCCTCGCGGAGGACGTAGGCCGCCCGTTCCGTCGGCGTCAGCTTTTCCAGGACCAGGAGCACCGCGAGTTCCATCGCCTCGCCCCGTTCGGCCCCCAGCTGTGGGTCGAGGCTGGTGTCCACCGGTTCGGGAAGCCACGGGCCGACGTACGTCTCGCGGCGCACGCGTGCGGACTGGGCGACGTTGATCGCCAGGCGGGTCGTCACGGTGGCGAGATAGGCGGGCGGGTCCAGGACGACCGTGCGGTCCGTCGACTGCCAGCGCAGCCAGGCCTCCTGGACCACGTCCTCGGCCTCCGCAGCGCTGCCGAGTATGCGGTAGGCGATGCCGAAGAGCTGCCGCCGCACTCCGACGAAGACCGTCGCGGCCTCGTCCAGCGCGCGCTTCCCGGAATCCTGGTCGGGATCCTCCGAGTGCTTCGCCGCTGCCGCTCTCTCCGGCTGGTCCGAACGCATCGCCGCCGCTGCCTCCGCCTCCGTGAGCCGCTGGGTGAACATGCGGATTCTTTCACGGGGCACACAACGTGCCGCAGGAGCAGCGGTGTTCACGCCACCGTGGGCCGCCCCCTCAGCCGGTCTTCCAGCCCCACTGGGGACCGACCCGCTCCCACTCCGTGTCCCACTCGTCCATCCGCCGCCGCTCCAGACGGCCGCGGACCACCCGCCCGCCGGCGAAGGGTACGGCCGCGGCACTCACTCCGATCAGAATGCCGATCATCGCCGCCCGCAGACCGGCCTGGGCCTCCGTCGCGGGCCTGGTGACGAGGAGGCCGTCGGGGTCGGTCCACACGGTGACCGGAGTGCCGGCCGTGCTGCCGGGGTCGACCCGTGTCTGACCCTCGTGGGCCGAACCGTGGGGCGCGGTCCAGCGGACCTTCGCCCAAACCCGCTCCACACCGGCTTCCCTGGTGCCGGGCGCCCGCTCGGTGAGCAGTGCGGGTACGGGCCGCCACTCGACGCGCTCCCTGGCGAGGGTGCGCTCGACCGACTGCGCGGCCGCCAGACCCGCGAACATCCCGGCGAGCAGGACGAGCAGCCAGGTGGCGAGCACGGCCCAGGCCTCCAGCCTGTCGCTGCGGCGCCGCAGCGGATTGGGCCACCAACGCCACAGCAACGCCCTCGGACCTCGTAACGCCGCCATCGCGGGCCCTCCCTCATCACCAGCACACCGACGCCCTCCCATACGAACGCCGCCGCCCTGTTGCTCAGGAGACGTACCCCACATCGTCGACTCCACCGAAGAAACGTTCTGACCTGCGCAAATGTCGCGCCCAGGGGTGACTGTCAGTGCCGGGGTGCAAACTGGCCGATATCTGAGACAGCGACGTCCGGAGGTGGCCGGCATGACCGAGGTACTGCTCACGGTAGGCACACGCAAGGGACTGTTCATCGGACGGCGGCGCGGTGGTGCCTGGGAGTTCGACGACAGTCCGTATTTCAATGCCCAGGCGGTCTATTCGGTCGCGATCGACACCCGCGATGACGTACCGCGGCTCCTCGCCGGCGGCGACAGCGCGCACTGGGGCCCGTCGGTGTTCCACTCCGACGACCTGGGCCGCACCTGGACGGAGCCGGCCAAGGCCGCCGTCAAGTTCCCCCAGGACACGGGCGCTTCGCTGGAGCGCGTGTGGCAGCTGCACCCGGCGGCGGCCGAGCCGGACGTGGTGTACGCGGGCACGGAACCGGCGGCGCTGTACCGCTCGACGGACCGCGGCGAGTCCTTCGAGCTCGTCCGTCCCCTCTGGGAGCACCCCACCCGCTCGAAGTGGGTGCCCGGTGGCGGCGGAGAGGGCCTCCACACCGTCCTCACCGACGTGCGCGACCCGCGCGCGGTGACGGTCGCCGTCTCCACGGCCGGCGTCTTCCGCACGAAGGACGGCGGGGAGAGCTGGGAGCCGTCCAACTCCGGTGTCGAGGCGGTGTTCCTGCCGGATCCGAACCCGGAGTTCGGCCAGTGCGTGCACAAGATCGCGCAGGACCCGACGACCCCTGACCGCCTGTATCTGCAGAACCACTGGGGCGTCTACCGCAGCGACGACGCCGGGGCGCGGTGGACGGACATCGGCGCGGGCCTGCCGTCCACGTTCGGCTTCGCCGCGGCGGCCCATCCGCATCGCGGTGACACCGCCTACGTCTTTCCCATCAACGCCGACTCGGACCGGGTTCCCGCGGACCACCGATGCCGTGTCTACCGCACGGCGGACGCGGGCAGGAGCTGGGAGCCGCTCTCGGCGGGGCTGCCGCAGGAGGACCACTACGGCACGGTGCTGCGCGACGCCATGTGCACGGACGACGCGGATCCGGCGGGCGTGTACTTCGGCAATCGCAACGGCGAGGTGTTCGCGTCGGCGGACGACGGGGACAGCTGGCAGCAGCTGGCGTCCCATCTGCCGGACGTCCTCTGCGTACGGGCCGCGGTGATCGATTGAGCCCCGGGACCAGGCCGGGCCGCACCACCCTCCGCGGCCCCAACATCCGCCGCTGTCACCGCACATACCACCCCGGGCCGTGCGGCGACCACCGGTTGATCAACCATGCGCGTACGGCAGTATGGTGACGCCGTGGCACCACGACCGTTGCATGAAATCGTCGAACAGGGCTGGGCGAAAGCCCTCGAACCCGTGGCCGGACGGATCGCCGGGATGGGGGACTTCCTGCGCGCGGAGATCGCCGCGGGACGTACCTATCTCCCGGCGGGCCCGAACGTGCTCCGCGCCTTCCAGCAACCCTTCGACGACGTCCGGGTCCTCATCGTCGGCCAGGACCCCTATCCGACCCCGGGACACGCGGTGGGGCTGTCGTTCTCGGTCGCGCCCGAGGTGCGTCCGCTGCCCGGCAGCCTCATCAACATCTACCGGGAGCTGAACACCGACCTGGGCCTGCCCCCGCCGACGAACGGCGATCTGACCCCCTGGGCCCAGCAGGGCGTGCTGTTGCTCAACAGGGCGCTCACGACGGCTCCGCGCAAGCCGGCCGCCCACCGCGGCAAGGGCTGGGAAGAGGTCACCGAGCAGGCGATACGGGCACTGGCCGCGCGCGGACGTCCGCTGGTGTCGATCCTGTGGGGGCGCGACGCCCGCAATCTCCGGCCGCTGCTGGGCGATCTGCCGTCGGTCGAGTCCTCGCATCCGTCACCGATGTCGGCGGACCGCGGCTTCTTCGGCTCGCGTCCGTTCAGCCGGGCCAACGACCTGCTGACCCGCCAGGGCGGCGCCCCCGTGGACTGGCGGCTGCCGTGACCCGTCCCGGCGGGACGTCGGGGATGCCGGGGGTTTCGGGCGTACTGGCCGTGGATTCCGGGGGTTCGGGGCTGCGTGTCGTCCTGGCCGTCGACGGCGGCCCGGTCACGGCTCCGCTGGCCACCAGGGAGCCGGTGCGTACCGGCCCCCGGGGCATCGACGCCGGGCATCTCCTCGAACAACTGGTGCCGATGGCCCGGCGGTTGACGGCCGGGACCGGGGTCGAGGGGCTCCGGGCGATCGCGATCGGCGCCGCCGGTCTCACCACCCTGGGCGATTCGCTGCGCGCCGATCTGCCGTCGGCGCTCGCCCGCGAGCTCGGCGTACGGAGGCTCGCGCTGGTCGCCGACGCCGTCACGGCGTACACGGGTGCGCTGGGACAGCGGGTGGGCGCGGTCGTCGCGGGCGGCACGGGGATGATCGCGATCGGCACGGACCTGAAGAGCTGGCGCAGGGCGGACGGCTGGGGCCATCTGCTCGGCGACTGCGGCAGCGGCGCATGGATCGGACGGGCCGGCCTCGAAGCGGCGCTGCGCGCCGACGACGGACGGCCCGGCGGCTCGGCCGCGCTCCTCGGCCGCGCCGAGGAGATGTTCGGCTCGGCCTCGGCGCTGCCGGGACGGCTCTACCCGCGCTCGGACCGCCCCGCGGTGCTGGCGTCCTTCGCCCCCGAGGTGGCCGCCTGCTCCGGCGAAGACCCGGTGGCGGCGGACATCCTTGCCGCCGCGGCCCGGCACATCGCCGACTCGGCGGCCGCGGTGTGCCCGGACGAGGGACCGGGAGAAATCCACGTCGCTCTCACGGGTGGTCTCTTCAGGATGGGCGACCCTCTCCTCGTACCGTTGCGGGCCGCCCTGGCGGAGCGGTTGCCGCACGCCCGGCAGGTCCCGGCGGCGGGCGACCCGCTCGACGGTGCCGTACGCATCGCCGTCGACCTGGCCGACGACCGGCTGACGCTGCCGCGCGACGAGAGCATGCTGTACGTCGTGACGGACGCCGCGGAGCCCCCGGACTCCCGCCGGCCGACGCACTCCCCTTGATCCGTGGACAGCCAGTGAGATCAATCCGTCCGTAACTCATCAGACAAAACCGGACGGATACCGCTCACCTGCACCCTCCCCGAACAGGGGAGCCCAGGAAACCAGTAACATTCGGCGCCATGAGCTCCCCCACTGGGCCCGCGTCCGGCCTGCCAGTACGAATGCCGCGACCCCGCCAGCCCGGCCGGCACCGCCGACCGGAACCGTTGGCGGCTCCCGAGGGCGCGCCCGCGCTCGTCCTCGCGGTGCCGGGCATGCCCAGCGCCGCCACCCGCAGCCTCGCCGAGGAGGTCGTGAGCATCGCGCGCTCCGAGCTCCCCGGTCTCGACGGCCGCATCGGGTACCTCGACGGGGACGACTCGGAGTTCCCCACGCTCCAGTCCGTACTCGCGCACGCCTCCGAGGAGCGCATCGCGCGCTTCGAGCAGGCCCGCGCCGCCGGTGTGGACGTGGTGGAGCCCGACGGCCCGGTCGCCGTGGTCGTACCGCTGCTCGCCGGTCCGGACGGCGCGCTGCTGCGCCGGGTCCGCCAGGCCGTCATGGACAGCCGCGTGGCGGCCGAGCTGACCGATGTGCTCGGCCCGCACCCGCTGCTCGCCGAGGGGCTGCACGTGCGGCTCTCCGAGGCCGGTCTGGCCCGCGCCGACCGCGCCCGGCTGTTCACCGTGGCCACGGCCGCGGACGGCATCATCCTGGCGTCCGTGGGCGGCGACGAGGCCGTGCAGGCCGCCGGGATCACCGGCATGCTGCTCGCCGCGCGGCTCGCCGTGCCCGTGATGGCGGCGGCGCTCGACGTGGACGGCGCGATCGCGGCCACCGCCGAGCAGCTGCGTTCCTCGGGCTCGCAGCAGCTTGCGCTCGCCCCGTACCTGATCGGTCCCGAGCTCGACGCGGGTCTGCTCGACGCCGCCGCGAAGGAGGCGGGCTGCTCCGCCGCCGAGGCGCTCGGCCCGTACCCGGCGATCGGCAAGCTGGCGCTCGCGAAGTACACCTCGGCGCTGGGCATCGCGCCCCCGCAGCCGCAGGGCGCGCCGGTCCGCTGACGCGGACCGCAGTCGCACACGCACAAATCCCGAAGGGCCCGCTCCGCTGTCCGGAGCCGGGCCCTTCGGGGTTTCGGCGTTCTTCCCGCGGATGTCCTGGCGGTCTTCCCCGCCGGTGTCCTAGTCGAGCACCACGCAGGACGCCGCGGGTGCCTTGACCGAGCCGCCCCGCTTCGGCACGCCCGTGTCCTGGTCCACCTCGAACCAGGTGACGTTTCCCGAGCGCTCGTTCGCCACGTACAGGAAGCGCCCGGTCGGGTCGAGGGCGAGCGCCCGTGGCCAGGCACCCCCACAGGGCACTGTGGTGACCAGCCGGGGCCCTTCGCCGGGCGGGCCGGGCACGAGCACGGAGAGGACGTCCTGGCCGCGCGTGGCGGTCCACAGGAAGCGGCCGTCGGGCGACACGACGATGCCGGACGGATAGGCGTCCCCGTCGGGGAGGTCCGGCAGCACGGATGTCTCACCGACCGGCCCACTCCGGGCTCACCTCGGTGTGGACGAACGC
>NZ_JAPWHT010000488.1:0-7574 GCF_027270795.1 Streptomyces sp. ActVer | reverse complement strand
CCGCCGCCGGGACCAGCCCGGTGACGGAGACCTTGGCGAGCCCCAGCGACGGATCCAGGCCCTTCACCGGGACCACGTCGACCGCCGCGTCGGTGGTGGGGGCCATCAGCAGGTCGTCGCCGGCCGCGAGGAGCAGCACGTCGGCCCATCGCCCGGCGAGCACCGTCAGCTCGCCGCTGTACGCGCCGTCGTCGTCTCGGGTCAGTCCGGCCGTGAGCCCGAGTCCGGCGACGGCCGAGCCGTCGCCCAGCCGGGTGACGAACTCGTGCAGCGAGTCACCCCCGGTCGCGGACAGGACCGCGGAGGCGGTGGCGGTGGCCAGGAGCGGGCCGGGCGTGATCGCGTGACCCAGTTCGTCGACGACGACGGCGAGTTCCGGAAGGCCGAAGCCGGAGCCGCCCGCCTGCTCCGGCAGGTGCAGGCTCAGCCAGCCCAGGTCGCCGATCCGCTTCCACGTCTCGGGTACGGCGGGAGCGTCCGCGTCCAGCGCGGCACGCGCGCCGCTCTTGACCCGCTGATCGGCGGCGAAGGAGCGGACGACGGCCGCGAGCGCCTGGTGTTCCTCGGTGATGGCAAGCCCCATCGGGCGACTCCTCGATGCTGGGACCGGCCGACCCACCGTCGGCCGCTCCTTATACCGTAATCTTTACAGTAGTGAATTCCAGGCGCCCGTTCAGTCGATTCAGACCTCGATGAGGACCGCGCCGCCCTGGCCGCCACCGGCGCACATGGTCGCGAGCCCGAGACCGCCGCCGCGCCGCCGCAACTCGTGCACGAGCGTGACGACCATGCGGGCACCGGACGCGGCCACCGGGTGGCCGAGGCTGCACCCGCTGCCGCTGAAGTTCACCCGCTCCTCGTCCAGCCCGAACTCCTTGCAGGCGGCGATCGGGACGGCGGCGAACGCCTCGTTGATCTCCCACAGCGTCACATCGGCGTACGTCAGTCCGGCTCGCCGCAGCACCTTGTCGGCCGCGCGCAGCGCCCCGAAGCCCATCAGCGCCGGGTCGACCCCGGCCGCGCCCCAGGCGAGGATCTTCGCCAGTGGCGTGAGCCCCTCGTCAAAGGCCACTTCCGCGCCGGTCACGGCCACCGCGGCGGCGGCGTCGTTGATGCCGCTGGAGTTGCCCGCGGTGATGGAGAAGCCCGGGATCTCGGGGTGCAGCACCTTCAGCGAGGCCAGCCTCGCCAACGAGGTGTCGCGCCGGGGGTGCTCGTCCACGGCGAACTCGACCGGGGCGCCGCCCGGGCCGTCCAACTTGAGCGGCACGATCTCGTCGGCGAACTTGCCGGCGTCGATCGCCGCGACCGCGCGCTGGTGCGACCGGCAGGCCCAGGCGTCCTGTTCCTCGCGGGTGATGCCGACGGCCTTGGCGGTGTTCCAGCCGACCGAGATCGACATGTCAAAGTTGGGCGCCTCGGGCGAGTTCGGGTGCGACGCGGGATACCAGTCGGCGTACTCGTCGGCCGTGCCGGCGACCCGCTGCCTGAGCCGCGGCGCCATCGAGGTCGCCTGCACACCACCGGCCACGAGCGCCGACTCCATGCCGGACTGCACCGACGCGGCCGCCAGGCCGATGGAGGTGAGACTGCCGGCGCAGTGCCGGTTGAGCGCGACGCCGGGCACGTCCAGCATGCCGTTCACGACGGCGGCGTAGCGCGCCAGGTCACCGCCTCCGTACTGACTCTCCGCGAGCAGGATGTCGTCGAACCGCTGGGGTTCGAGCCCCGATCGGCGCACCGTCTCCTCGACGATCGCCGAGGCGAGGGTCTCGCCGTCGGTGTTGGCGAGAGTGCCCTTGCGGGCGGTGCCGATGGCAGTGCGTACTGCGCTGACGATGACTGGAGCGGACACGTGCACCTCTCTGGGGTGATGGCCTCGGGTCCGCGGCGCCCTGATGGCCGACGCGAAACAGTAGTCAATACTGTTGCTGCAACAGTACAGTACTTCCGGTGAATCGAACCCTGCTGTTTCCAGTCGGGGCATCGACCCGCCGCCGCCCGACGGAACGCCGCCGGGGCGCGTCTTCCCCAGGAGGAATCGTGGATCTTTCCGGATCGTCCGCACTCGTGACCGGCGGCGCCGGCGGCTTCGGCGAGGCGACCACCCGCCGCCTGGTGGAGGCCGGCGTGAAGGTGGTGGTGGCCGACCGCGCCGAGGACAAGGGCAAGGCCCTGGCCGCCGAACTCGGCGACGCCGTGGTCTTCGTGCCCACCGACGTCACCAAGGACGAGTCGGTGGACCAGGCGGTCGCCGCCGCGACCGAGCTGGGGCCGCTGCGCACGGCCGTCATCGTCCACGGCGGTCCGGCGGCCGGGCGCCGGATGGTCGGCCGGGACGGCATCCCGTACTCGGCCGACATCTTCGCCCGGACGATGGACATCTTCCTCACCGGCACCTACCGCGTGATGAGCAAGGCCGCCGCGGCGATGACCCACAACGAACCGCTCGACTCCGGCCAGCGCGGCGTCGTCGTCTCCACCGCGAGCATCGCCGGCTTCGAGGGCCTGGCGGGGCAGAGCGACTACTCCGCGGCCAAGGGTGGCGTCATCGGGCTCACCCTCACCGCGGCACGGGACCTCGTCCCCGCGGGGGTGCGCGTCATGTGCATCGCCCCCGGCACTTTCTTCACGCCCGCCTACGGCATGACCGAAGAGGAGGCACAGGCCAAATGGGGGCCGGGGGTGCCCAACCCCAAGCGCATGGGACACGCCGACGAATACGCCCGGCTCGCCGTGCACATCGCCGAGAACGACTATCTCAACGGCACCGTGATCCGCATCGACGGCGCGCTGCGGTTCAACCTCTGACCCAGCGATTCAACCTCTGACCCACGCCCGGTCGGCCCGGCGGGTCAGGTCTGCTCGCCCTGCTCGGCGAGCGCCACCTCGAAGCCGCACAGCAACCGGGCGGCCGAGAAGGCGAAGTCCTCGTCCGTGGTGCCGGCGAGCGGATGCCGGTCGAGCAGACTCGCCAGGACCGGCATCGAGGACCAGTCGGTCATGCGCTGTTGCCGCTGGTCCAGGGTGGGCGTGTTCGACCGGCGCAGGAGGCGGTCGTGGATGATGTGGCCCCGCGTGTACACCGAGAAGGCGTTGTACGCCAGCATGGCGGCGTCAGGGGTGAACCCGGCGTCGACGAGCTTGCCGACCATGGCCTCGATCAGCTCCATCGTCCGCCGCGTCGCCTCGGCGCCGTAGCTGGACGTCCGGGTCAGCAGCAGGTCGGAGAGAACCTCGTCCTCCCGGTGGACGGTGCGCTGCGCGGTGAAATGCTCAAGCATGGCCCGCTGCCAGCTGTCCTCGGTACGTACCGCGGGCATCCGGGTGAGGAACCGGTCGACCGCGACGTCCGTCATCGCGCCGAGCAGGTCGGACTTCTTTCGGAAGTACCAGTAGAGGCTGGTCACACCGATGCCCAGATGCTCGGCGAGAGACGGCATGCTCAGTTGGTCCAGGGAGCGCCGACGAGCGACCGCGAAGGCGCCCTCCACTATTTCGTCGGCACTGATCGACCCGCGCTTGCGACGGTGCCGGGTCGTCTGCCGCTTTTCGTTCGGCACGATTCGATCCTCACCGGGAGTCTGAGCGCGAGGCGCTCGAGAGGGCGACCAGAGACCTCGACGAGGATACGGCATGGCTTACTGTATGACACGCTAGCAATGCGTTCCCCCTACCGACAGGCCTACCGACAGGGAGACCGGGCATGACCGAGTCACCGCCCCTGCTGCCCGCTCCGGACGAGCTGACCAGCTTCTTCTGGGAAGCCGCCCGCCGCCATGAGCTGATGATCCAGCGCTGCTCGGCCTGCGGCACCTACCAGCATCCGCCCGAGCCGGTGTGCCACTCCTGCCTTTCCTTCGACCTCGGCGGAGCCGAGGTGTCCGGCCGCGGGACCGTCTACAGCTACACGACGGCGACGCAGGCGTTCCACCCCTCCTTCGCCGACAAGCTCCCGTTGTGCATCGCCGTGGTCGAACTCGACGACCGACCGGGGCTGAAGCTCCTGACCAACATCGTCGATCTCCCGGCCGACGGCGTGAACGTGGGTGATCCGGTCGAGGTGTGCTTCCGCGCCCTCAGCGACGAGATCGACCTGCCCGTCTTCCGTCTGGTACGGGCCTGACCGACAACCACCCCCAAAGGACTCCCGTGCCCAAGAAACAGCGCGTCGCGATCGTCGGCGTCGGCTACTCGACGGTGGGCCGTGACACCGGCCTGTCGCTGGACACCCTCACCGCCCAGGCGTCCATCGCCGCGATGGAGGATGCCGGTGTCAAGCCGGCCGACATCGACGGCGTCGTCGTGCACAGCTTTCCGCACCAGTACGTGTCGGCGACACACACCGCGGCGATGCTGGGCATCCCCGACCTGGCGTTCTACTCCGGGTCGGTCGACGGCGCCGCCTACTCGATGGCCGCGCAGCACGCCATCGCCGCCATCGCCTCCGGCAGCGCCGAGACGGTCCTGACCCTGCGCACCGTGCATCGCGCGGGCGCGGCGGGTGGCAGTTCGCTGGTCCCGGGCATGGAACGCGGCGCGCCCGGGCCTTTCCAGTTCACCATGCCCTACGGCTCCTTCACCGGCTCCCACTGGGCCGGGCTGTACATGCAGCGGCACATGGCGATGTACGGCACCAAGGAAGAGGACTTCGGCGCCTTCGCCGTCGCCCAGCGCGAGTACGCGATCGCCAACCCGTCCGAGTCCTTCTTCACCGAACCGCTCACCATCGACGACTACCTGAGCGCGCGCTACATCGCCGCGCCCCTGCGGTTGCTGGACTGCGACTACCCGGTCGACTCAAGCTCGGCACTCATTTTCACCACCGAGGAGCGGGCGCGCGACCTGCGCCAGAAGCCGGTGTTCTTCGAGTCCTGGGCGATGGGCACCACCCAGGAGAGCGACTTCAGCCTGGTCGAGGACATGACGCAGTCGTCCCCGTTCCGGGCCGCCCGGCGCATGTGGTCGCGCACGGACCTGAAGCCGTCGGACGTGGGCGTGGCGGGGCTGTACGACGGCTTCTCCTTCATCGCACTGCAGTGGCTGGAGGCGCTCGGCTTCTGCGGCATCGGCGAGAGCGGTCCGTTCGTGTCGTCCGGGCACACCCGGGCCGACGGGGTCATCCCGACCAACACCGACGGCGGCGCCTGCAACATCGGACGCCGGCACGGCGCGAACTACTTCATCGAGGTCACCCGTCAACTGCGCGGTACGGCGGGTGAGCGCGCGCTGCCGGGCCGGCCGACGGCCGGCGTGGTGAGCAACGCCGTCGGCCCGTTCTCCGGCTGCGCCCTCATCACCGCCGAGTGACGCGCCCTTGCGTACCCGGACAATGTCGGGCCCGTGCGGAGGGACTCCGCACGGGCCCGCCGCATACGCGGGATCACTCCTCGAACGGATCGCCCTCCAGTACGTCCGTGGTGAACAAGTACGGCGCGTTGAAGGTGTCCTGCGGGTCGGCGGCGAGCAGGCCGGGGCGCGGGCGGGAGGTCCTGATGCCCTTGCCGTTCAGCCACTTCTGAGCCGAGTCCAGGTCGTTGACCCGGAAGGTGATCGAGTAGATCATGTTGCCCCACTGAGCGACGTGCCTGCCCAGCGGCGAGTGAGGCCCGAGCGGTTCGGCGAGCTGGAGCAGGCAGTCGCCGAGGTGGACGGTCGCGAACTTGTACTGCCCGCCGTCGTCGACGCCCTCGGCGATCGGCACGGCCTGCATGACGTCGACGTAGGTCTTCACCGCCGATTCGAGGTCCTTCACCCCGAGGGTCACGTACAGCATGCGCTTGATGCCGAGCGGGTGGCTGGTCTCCCAGAACTTGCGCTGTGAGGACCAGGTTCCGAGCTCGCGCGGGTCGTCCGGCATGTGGACCTTGCACAGCTCGACCATGAGGCCCGCGGTGTCGCGTGGGCTCGGGTAGAAGTACTGCGTGTCGGGGTCCATCTCCTCAATCTTGCCGCCGCCCGGCCTGCCGATGTAAAGGCCCTTCCCGATCATCCGGTTGCCCAGCCCGACCAGGTCGTCCACCAGGTAGCCGACCGAGTGCAGGTGCTGACCGAACTTGGTGTAGAACTTCCCGACCGGCTTGGTCGCATCGACCGGCGTGTTGGGTGCCATCGTCTCGATGCACAGGTCGCTGATCATGATCAGTCCGGCCCACCTGTCCTCCGGCGGGAGGAAGTTGGGCTCGTCGACGCCCATGTAGACCAGGCCGCCGAACACGTCCTCGTAGAACTGGTTGAGCTTCGTGACGTCATCGGTCATGTGGACCGCGTGGATCATCATGCCGATGCCGAAGTCACCGGTCTTCTTCGCCTGCTTCCGCACGACCGTCCCTCCGACGGGTAACCCTTCCGTATTGCTTATCGTAAGGCTTACAGTCTCATCTTGCGCAGCGCCCGGACATGCCGGCGCGGCACATCGGACCGAGGGGTCAGTCGACCGGGACGAGGAACTGCAGGTCGGGTGGCGCGGTGGTCGTGTCCATCGCCGGGGACATGTCGAACCGGCCGTTGTCGAAGGCCGCGGCCAGCGCCTGCGCCGCGCTCGCCGCATCGGCGTCACTCAGCTCGTAGCAGCACAGGTACCGCCGGGGTCCGGACTCCTCACCGGTGCCCAGGACCGCATAGCGGCGCACGGCCGTGACGGCCGGGACGGCCTCGCGCACCTGCGGGACATGCGTGTTGACGTACCAGTCGTTGAACTCGTCCTCCGCCTCGGGGCCCGCCGGGCTGCTCCAGGCCAGGAACATCGCAGTGCTCATCCCACCATTCCTTTCACGGTGTGCCGGGTCGTGCGCCGTCCGCCCGGACTCACTCCGGGCGGCACATCATCGAGGGCCTTCGCAGGTGGCTGCGGGCGAGCCTGTCCATGCGTGCGTCCCGCTCGCCGGGGTGCGCCTCGCGCAGGGCCACGAGGACCGCGGACCGGACCGCGCCCACGTCACCGTCCGGGAGCACGTCGTCGACCACCCCGAGCCGTGCGAGTTCCACGGCGGTCAGCCGGAACGACCGCGCCAGCTCCGCCGCCCGGGACGCGTCGCGAAAGAGGACCGCGGCTCCCGGCTCCGGACCGATGACGGAGAACACCGATCCCTCCAGCAGGAACAGGCGGTCGGTGTACGCGAAGGCCATGGCTCCTCCGCTGCCGCCCTCCCCGACGCACACGGCCACCGTGGGCACGGTCAGGCCGGACATCGCCAGCAGCGTCCGGGCGATCTCACCGGCCACACCGTCGGCCTCGGCCGCCGGTCCGGGCTCGGCGCCGGGAGTGTCGATCAAGGTGAGCACCGGCAGCCGCAACCGTTCGGCGAGGTCGAACGCGCGCTGGGCCAGGCGGAATCCGGCCGGGAGTACGCGCGCGGCCGCGTCAGGTCGGCTGTGCCGGTCCATCGCCACGACGACGAGGCGTTCGCCCGCCATGACGGCCAGGCCGGCCCGGACGGCCGGGTCGCCTCCCCGCAGCTCCACCCAGCCCTCGGTCAGCAGGGCACTCCACTCCAGCCCCGAGGGGCGGCGGGGATCCCGCGCGTGCAGGACGGCGGCCCAGGGGTCGCGGGGCATCGGCTTGCGGGGAGCCG
>NZ_JAPWHT010000487.1:0-7582 GCF_027270795.1 Streptomyces sp. ActVer | reverse complement strand
GCCGGTGTCGAGGTCCACAACCCCGACCTCGTCCTCGCCACGCTCAACGGCAAGGGCAAGCTGGAGATGGAGCTGACGGTCGAGCGTGGCCGTGGTTACGTCTCCGCTGTTCAGAACAAGCAGGTCGGGCAGGAGATCGGTCGTATTCCGGTCGACTCCATCTACTCGCCCGTTCTGAAGGTCACGTACAAGGTCGAGGCGACTCGTGTCGAGCAGCGCACCGACTTCGACAAGCTGATCGTCGACGTCGAGACCAAGCAGGCGATGCGTCCCCGTGACGCCATGGCCTCCGCCGGTAAGACGCTGGTCGAGCTGTTCGGGCTGGCCCGCGAGCTCAACATCGACGCCGAGGGCATCGACATGGGTCCGTCGCCGACGGATGCCGCGCTCGCTGCGGACTTGGCTCTGCCGATCGAGGAGCTTGAGCTCACCGTTCGGTCGTACAACTGCCTCAAGCGCGAGGGCATCCACTCCGTGGGTGAGCTCGTGGCTCGGTCCGAGGCGGATCTGCTCGACATCCGTAACTTCGGTGCGAAGTCGATCGACGAGGTCAAGGCTAAGCTCGTCGGCATGGGTCTGGCCCTGAAGGACAGCCCGCCCGGATTCGACCCGACCGCCGCCGCCGACGCCTTTGGCGCCGACGACGACGCGGACGCGGGCTTTGTGGAGACCGAGCAGTACTAGTCGCTCCGCGATACGGCCGGGATTTGGCTGCGGGACCGTTGTGGCTGGTCGCGCAGTTCCCCGCGCCCCTTATGGGGCGCGGGCCCTCCGAGGCGCTCTGAGAAGGGCGCCCCGGATCTTCGACGGGCAGCCGCCCGCTCGGATACTGACCTCGGTACCTGATACGGCCGGGGCAGACACCTAGGAGAAACACCATGCCGAAGCCCACCAAGGGTGCCCGTCTGGGCGGCAGTGCCGCGCACGAGAAGCTGCTTCTCGCGAACCTCGCGAAGTCGCTCTTCGAGCACGGCAAGATCACGACCACCGAGGCGAAGGCCCGTCGGCTCCGGCCGTACGCCGAGCGTCTGGTCACCAAGGCGAAGAAGGGCGACCTTCACAACCGCCGTCAGGTGCTCTCGGTCATCACGGACAAGAGCGTCGTGCACACGCTCTTCACCGAGATCGGCCCGCGCTACGAGAACCGTCCGGGTGGCTACACCCGTATCACCAAGATCGGTAACCGTCGTGGCGACAACGCGCCCATGGCTGTCATCGAGCTGGTGGAGGCCCTGACCGTGGCCCAGCAGGCCACCGGTGAGGCCGAGGCGGCGACGAAGCGCTCCGCGAAGGACGCCGAGGCTGTTGTCGAGGCTCCGGTCGAGGACGCCAAGGTCGAGGATGCCAAGGTTGAGGATGCCAAGGTTGATGTGACCAAGGCTGACGAGGCCGAGGAGTCCAAGGAGGCGTAAGGCCGTCCTTTGGCTGCTGGTCCGTCGTGGCTGGTCGCGCAGTTCCCCGCGCCCCTTACAGGGCGCGCTTGAGCGGGTCCGTTCCTTCCAGGGGCGGGCCCGCTTTTTCGTACCTGAAAGGATCCAGGGTGAGTGACGAAGTTCAGCCCGGCCATGTCCGTGTCCGTCTTGACCTGTCGTACGACGGGAGCGAGTTCTCCGGGTGGGCCAAGCAGGCCGGGGGGCGCCGGACCGTCCAGGGAGAGATCGAGGACGCGCTGCGGACCGTCACCCGGTCGAAGGACACGACGTACGAGCTGACGGTGGCCGGGCGGACGGACGCCGGCGTGCACGCTCGCGGGCAGGTGGCTCATGTCGATCTGCCGGCGGAGCTGTGGGACGGGCATCGGGAGAAGCTGCTCAAGCGGCTGGCCGGGCGGTTGCCCAAGGATGTGCGGGTGTGGGGGGTCAGGGAGGCGCCGAGCGGCTTCAACGCTCGGTTCTCGGCGGTCTGGCGGCGGTACGCCTATCGCGTCACCGACAACCCCGGTGGCGTCGATCCGCTGCTGCGCAGCCATGTCCTCTGGCACGACTGGCCGCTCGACGTCGATGCCATGAACGAGGCCGCGGAGCGGTTGCTCGGCGAGCACGACTTCGCCGCCTACTGCAAGAAGCGGGAGGGCGCCACGACCATCCGTACGCTGCAGGAGCTGAGCCTGGAGCGGGGGAGTGACGGGATCATCACCGCCACCGTGCGGGCCGATGCCTTCTGCCACAACATGGTGCGGTCGCTGATCGGGGCGCTGCTGTTCGTGGGGGACGGGCACCGGGGGGCCGACTGGCCCGGCAAGGTGCTCGCCGCGGGAGTGCGGGACTCCGCCGTGCATGTGGTGCGGCCGCACGGGCTGACGCTCGAAGAGGTCGGGTATCCCGCCGACGAGCTGCTGGCGGCGCGGAACAAAGAGGCACGAAACCGGCGGACCCTGCCGGGAGCGGGGTGCTGCTGACGGGCGCTGAGCCCCCTGTATAGAGGGGCAAGTGGTTATGTATGCCCGCTGTGGCGCGTGATGAAACCCCTGCGTAACACGTACGTTCGGACGTAACCTCTGAAACTCGGTTATGATTCCGCTGCTCGGCTGAAGGTTCGATTAGGGGTTGGCCGAGTTCGGGTGGGGGCAACGGGCCGCAACGGCCCCGGGGGTTTTGCATGAGTGCAGTGGGGACTGCTCGTGTTCCGCAGAACAGGAAACGAAAAAGGACGCCGCAGAGTCATGGGCTCCTGCCGACGCCGCCTGACGACGTCGAGAAGTACTCGTACTCCCGTCGGTACCTGTGGGTGCTGACGGTCGGTTCGCTGATCAGCTTCGCGTGTCTGGCGATGAGCCAGTTTCTGTTCACGGCGTCGAGTCCGTGGTTCTGGCTGACGCTGCCGCTGCTGGCGTTCATCATCGCGGACTACCTGATTTCGTTGTTCCTCGACGGGCTCAGCAAGGACTTCGACATCAAGGGCCACAAGCGTCTCGTACGCCAGTGGCGGCCCGCGGTGTACCCGAGCGTGGACATCTTCCTGCCGGTGTGCGGTGAGCCCCTGGAGGTGCTCCACAACACCTGGGTCCATGTGAACCGCCTCGCGGACAGCTACCAGGGTGTCGTGAACACGTACGTCCTGGACGACGCGGCCGAGGAAGAGGTCGGGGCGATGGCCCGCGACTTCGGGTTCAACTACGTGGTGCGCGAGAACCGCGGCTGGTTCAAGAAGGCCGGCAACCTCAACCACGCCTTCGAGAAGACCCACGGCGACCACATCCTCATCCTGGACGCCGACTTCGCTCCGCGCGCCGACCTGCTCGACGAGCTGCTGCCGCACATGGACGACGACGAGAAGTGCGCCATCGTGCAGTCGCCGCAGTTCTTCCGCATCGTCGACGCGCAGAACTGGATCGAGCGCGGCGCGGGCGCCGTGCAGGAGCAGTTCTACCGGTCTGTACAGACCTCCCGTGAGGACCTGGACGGCTCCATCTGCGTCGGCTCGTGCGCCGTCTACCGGCGCGCGGCCCTGGAGCAGACCAACGGCATCACGCTGATCGAGCACTCCGAGGACATGTACACCGGCTTCGACCTCAGGGCGCTGGGCTGGAAGCTGCGCTACGTGCCCGTCGCGCTGTCCGCCGGTGTGTGCCCGGACACGGCCGGTGCCTTCCACAACCAGCAGTACCGCTGGTGCATGGGCTCTCTTGAGCTCCTCACCAGCAAGCGGTTCTGGGAGATGGACCTCAAGTTCAAGACCCGGCTCTGCTATGTGTCGGGGTTCCTCTACTACCTTCAGACCGCGCTCGCCACGTTCATCGCGCCGGTCATCCCGCTCGCCCTGATGATCCTGCGGCCCGACCTGCTGCGCGCCGAGGCCGCCCTGTGGGTGCTGCCGAGCGTCGCGTACGTGACGCTGGTCCTGCCGCTGTGGCACCGGGCTCCGTACCGCCTTGAGGCCTGGGCCGTCCGGATCATGTACGGGTGGTCGCACGTCTTCGCGGTCTGGGACGTGCTGCGGGGCCGTCCGATGGGCTGGAAGCCCACGGGCTCGGCGGGCGCCAAGAAGAACGGCATGCGCCGCTACTGGAACTGCATGATCTTCTGGACCGGCGGCACCGCCGTCCTGTGGATCATCGTCGCCGCCTGGCGCATGCTCACCCTCTATCCGCCGGACTTCGCGCTGATGCTGTCCGCCGGCCTCTTCTACGCGATGGTCGTCGGCCGTGTCCTCGTACAGCCGCGTGCCCAGGAAGTGCAGGAAGCGACCGCATGAGTTTCTTCGTACGCCGAGTGCGGGCATCACGTCCCGTGCGGGCGCTCGCCGCCACGCTCATCGCCGGTGCGCTGCTGGCCGGGTGCAGCACGTTCTCCGAGGAGGGCCGCGACCAGTACGAGCGCGGACAGGGCGAGCAGCCGGGTGCCGAGGGCACCGGTGAGGCCAGTGAGTCCGCGAAGCCGGAGCCGCCGTACGACGTGCGGCCGCTGCTGGACCCGAAGAAGAAGTACCTGGGCGTGGCCGCCGACGGCGCTCCCGCCAAGATGAAGGCCGTCGACGACTTCGCGAAGCGCGCCGGCAAGAAGCCCAACCTGATCGAGTTCTACTCCGCCTGGGGCGACCAGTACGAGCAGGAGCTCGTGAAGAACTCCTGGGACTACGGCTCTGTCGCGTTCATCGCCTGGGAGCCCTTCGAGACCAGCATGAAGGACATCGCCTCCGGCAAGGAGGACGAGTACATCCGTGAGTACGCGAAGTCCGTCAAGGAGCTGAACCTGCCCGTCGCGATCAGCTTCGCGCACGAGATGAACGGCTTCTGGTACCCGTGGGGCACCAAGAAGGCCAGCGCCGCCGACTTCACCGCCGCGTACAAGCGCATCCACGACATCTTCGACGACGAGGGCGCCACCCAGGTCATCTGGGTGTGGAGCCCGAACGTGACCCACCCGATGCCGAAGGTGAAGCTCAAGCCGTACTGGCCGGGCGACGACTACGTCGACTGGGTCGGTGTCATCGGCTACTACGCGGCCACCGGGCCCAACACGTACCAGACGCTGTACGGGCCGACGATGACGCAGATCCGCGGCTTCACGAAGAAACCGTTCATCATCGCGGAGACCGCCGCGCAGGCCGGTGAGCGCAAGCCCTCCGACATCAAGTCCCTCTTCCAGGGGACCGTGCAGCGCGACGACGTCATCGGGTTCGTCTGGTTCAACTTCGACAAGGAGACGGACTGGCGCATCAACAGCGGTCCGCTGTCGGAGAAGACCTTCAAGGAGCAGGCGGCGAACTCGCGCTTCGGATTCGATGTGACGAAGCCATGAGCGACCGACGCACGCCCACCTGGGCGGACGACTCCGAGTTGCACGACGAGTACGGGTACGGGCAGCAGCAGGGCCAGGCGCAGGGGCATCAGCAGGGGCAACAACAGCAGGGCCGGCAGCAGTACGCCGACAACGGGTACCCGCAGCAGAACGAGCAGTACCAGCAGCACGGGCAGCACCAGCAGAATCAGCAGCACCAGCAGCACCAGCAGTACGGCAACGGAAACCAGCAGCAGTACGCCCCCACCGACGAGGACCAGCGGCGGTACGCGCAGCAGGAGAGCCTGCGGCAGTACGCGCAGCAGGCCCAGACCCGGCCCCGCGTACAGCCGACCTACCCTCCGTACCAGGAGCAGGCCTACCAGGGCGGCTATGTCACGGAGACCGGCAGCTGGCGTTTCGACGTCCACGACCGGACGTCCTCGTACCCGGACCAGCAGACCTACGACACCTACGCGCCCTACGACCCGTACGCCTCGTACACGGCGGTGGAGCCGGAGGCGGCTACCGCGTCCGTGGAGCCCGAGGCGGAAGCGGAGGAGAAGCCGGGATACACGCTGCCGCCGGTGCAGGAGTCGGCGTGGGCGGTGGACGGCGGACGCAGCAAGCTGCTGGGCCGCTGGGTGATGCTCTGCGTCCTGCTGATCCAGACCGGGCTCTCGCTGCGGCTGCGCGGCACCGCGTTCCAGGACGAGGCGCTCTACATCGCGGCCGGCCACTACGAGGTCGGGAACATCCTGCACGGCACGCCCGTGCCGGGTGACTTCGAGGGCTACTTCTCGGGCTACCCGAAGCTGTACCCGGTGCTCGCGGCCATGGTCGACAGCGTGGCCGGGCTCGCCGGAGTGCGTATCGTCAGCCTCTTCTTCATGCTCGGCGCGACCGCGCTGCTGTACGCGACGACCCGCCGGATGTTCAACGTCCGGGCGGCGCTCGGCGCGGCGGCGCTGTTCTCGGTCATCCAGTCGACGGTGTTCCTCGGCAACTTCGCCACCTTCGACGCCGCGGCGATCTTCCTGCTCGCGCTGTCGTTCTGGATCGTCGTACGGACCGGCCGTTCGCACATCCTGGCGGTCGTGCTCGCGGCGCCCCCGGCGTTCCTGGCCTTCGGCACCAAGTACGCGGCGGGTCTGTACCTGCCGACCCTGGTGGTCCTGGCGGTACTGACCACCTACCGGTACCGCGGGCTGCTCGCCTTCGCCCGCGGTGTGGTGTTCGGCGGGGCGATGCTCGCCATGCTGGTCGCGTCCTACCTCTACACCGGCTCGCTCGGCGGTATCAGCCAGACCACCACCGACCGTGCCAAGGGAGCCGACACGGCGGCGACGATCCTGCAGCACAGCTCCGAGTGGGGCGGGCTGATGTTCCTCGCCGCGCTCGGGGGCTCCATCGCCTATGTGATCCGCCCGAGCATGGGCGAGATGCCGTGGGTCGACAAGCAGGGTCCGGGCAGGTTCCGGCGGATCTCGCTCGGTGTGGTGCTGACCGGCACCGCGTTGCTCGCCCCGGTCTACCAGATCCACCTGCAGACCGAGATCTCGCTCTTCAAGCACGTGGGCTTCGGTCTGCTCTTCGCCGGACCGATGGCGGGCCTCGGCATGTCCCGGCTCGTCGGCCCGCACTTCCGGCACCCGCAGCTCGGGATCATGCTCTACGTCCTGACGCTGGTGTTCGGCATGGTGCAGTCCCAGCAGGCGTACAGCTTCCCGGACTCCAAGGAGATGACGGCGATCCTGCGCAACATGGTCGACCGCAAGGGCACCTACCTCGCCGAGGAGCACGAGGTCCCCGCGTACTACCTGCGGGACAAGACCGACTACGACCAGTGGCAGAGCACGTTCGGCATGGACTACAAGGACAAGAAGGGCAAGCAGCACTCCGGCCCCGACGCCTACCGTGCCGCGGTCAAGGACGCGAAGTTCGACGTCATCGTGTTGCGCGGGACGGTCACGCCAGAGGTCGATACGGCCGTGACCGACGCGCTGCGCGGCAATTCCCACTACCGCCTGGCAGCCGTGTCGCGCTTCACCACGAGTAAGGGCGACGGCGCGTTCCGGATTTGGGTGAAGCGATGAGTGTCAATGCCTCTCCGCCGTACGGCGGCGGATACCCCGATGCCCAGGGTGGCCATGATCCGTACGCGGGTCAGGGCGCCTACGCCGGGCAGGGCGCGTACGCCGACGGTCAGGGCGGCTACGCCGGTCCTGGTCAGGGCACCTATGCCGACCCGGCGCAGGATGCGTACGCTGCCCCCGGTCAGTACGCCGACCCCGGTCGGTACACCGATCAGGGCGCCTACACCGCGCCCGGGCAGCAGCAGGCGCAGGCCGCCGAGCCCGTCG
>NZ_JAPWHT010000486.1:0-7609 GCF_027270795.1 Streptomyces sp. ActVer | reverse complement strand
GGGGTTCGGGGGCGGAGCCCCTGAGTAAGGGACGATGGGGGTCCCCCCGCTCGAGCGAAGCCGAGAGTGGGGGAGGGCAGGGGCGGCGGGGGCGAAAAACCCCGCAGCGCCCCCCGACTAACCCAGCCCGGGCCCCCGCACAGGAATAGACGTGAACGTAGGCGCCGGCGCCGGATCCTTGAAGAAGTCGTTGCCCTTGTCGTCGACCACGATGAACGCCGGGAAGTCCTCCACCTCGATCTTCCACACGGCCTCCATCCCGAGCTCCTCGTACTCGACGACCTCGACCTTCTTGATGCAGTCCTGCGCAAGCCGCGCCGCAGGCCCACCGATGGACCCGAGATAGAAGCCCCCGTGGGCCCCACACGCGTCGGTGACCTGCTGAGACCGATTCCCCTTGGCCAACATCACCTTGGACCCGCCCGCCGCCTGGAACTGCTCCACGTACGAGTCCATCCGCCCGGCCGTGGTGGGCCCGAACGACCCGGACGCGTACCCCTCGGGCGTCTTGGCCGGCCCCGCGTAGTACACGGGGTGGTCCTTCAGGTACTGCGGCATCTCCTCGCCCGCGTCCAACCGCTCCTTGATCTTGGCGTGCGCGATGTCCCGTGCCACGACGAGCGGCCCGGAGAGGGACAGCCGGGTCTTCACCGGGAACTTGGTGAGTTCGGCGAGGATGTCGTCCATGGGCTGGTTCAGGTCGATCTCGACGACGTCCGACGCCTCGTCGAGGTGCTCGTCCGTGGTCTCCGGCAGGAACCGCGCCGGGTCGGTCTCCAACTGCTCAAGGAAGACGCCCTCGGCGGTGATCTTCGCGACGGCCTGACGGTCGGCCGAGCAGGAGACGGCGATGGCGACCGGACAGGACGCCCCGTGCCGCGGCAGCCGCACCACGCGCACGTCGTGGCAGAAGTACTTGCCGCCGAACTGCGCCCCGATCCCGATCCGCTGGGTCAGCTCGAAGACCTTCTCCTCCAGCTCCTTGTCCCGGAAGCCGTGCCCGAGCTCGGAGCCCTCGGCGGGGATCTCGTCCAGGTAGTGCGCGGAGGCGTACTTCGCGGTCTTCAGGGCGTACTCCGCGCTCGTACCGCCGACGACGATCGCCAGGTGGTACGGCGGGCAGGCCGCGGTACCCAGGGAGCGGATCTTCTCCTCCAGGAACTTCATCATGGAGGACTCGTTCAGAACGGCCTTCGTCTCCTGGTAGAGGAACGACTTGTTGGCCGAGCCGCCGCCCTTGGCCATGAAGAGGAACTTGTAGGCGCCGCCGTCGGTCGCGTACAGCTCGATCTGGGCGGGCAGGTTCGACCCGGTGTTCTTCTCGTCCCACATGGTGAGGGGGGCCATCTGCGAGTAGCGCAGGTTGAGGTTCAGGTAGGCGTCGTAGATGCCGCGGCTCAGCGCGGCCTCGTCGCCGCCCTCGGTGAGCACGTTCTGCCCGCGTTTGCCCATGATGATCGCCGTGCCGGTGTCCTGGCACATGGGCAGGACGCCCGCGGCGGCGATGTTCGCGTTCTTCAGGAGGTCCAGCGCGACGAACTTGTCGTTGCTCGACGCCTCGGGGTCGTCGATGATGCGCCGCAGCTGCGCGAGGTGCGCCGGCCGCAGATAGTGCTGGATGTCGTGGATGGCCTCGGCGGCGAGCTTGCGCAGAGCCTCCGGCTCCACCTTGAGGAACGTGCGCCCGTCGGCCTCGAAGGTGGAGACACCCTCGGAGGTCACCAGCCGGTAGGGGGTGGTGTCCTCTCCCTGGGGGAGCAGATCGGTGTACGCGAACGCCGGGCTGGGCGGGGGGGAATTATGCGGCATCTCGCCAAATCCTTCATCGACAGACAGCGGCCGGCCTCCATTGGCGGGCGTCCACCAGCGTAGAACCTGCTACCGACACCAGGCTTGTGAGGTAAGGCTCAGTTCGCCGTCCACACCCTCTAGTCGCGATCTATCGCGTTTGGGTACGCTGCTGTCGTGGACCTAGAGAAGCGCACCGCACCCGCACCCGAACTTCGGAAGCAGACCGACCTCCGGGCGTCCGACGCCGACCGCGACCGGACGGCGGACATCCTGCGCGAGGCCCTCGCCGAGGGCCGCCTCACCGCGGAGGAGCACTCCGAGCGGGTCGAGGACGTCTTCCGCGCGAAGACCGTCGGCGAGCTGGAACCACTCGTGGCGGACCTGCCGGTGGCCCACCCGTCCCGCCCGTCGGCGACGTTCGCCCCGGCACCGAACCGCCCCACCCCGGGCACGGTCCCCCCGGTCGCCGAGGAGAACGTGGTGGCGGTGTTCAGCGCGGCCGTCCGCAAGGGCCGCTGGCGCATCGGCCGCCGCACGCACGCGTACGCGATCTTCGGCAGCGTGGAGATAGACCTCAGTGAGGCGGTCTTCGAGCACCAGCAGGTCGTGATCAAGGCGATAGCGGTCTTCGGCAACGTCGAGGTCCGAGTCCCTGAGAACGTGTCGTTGCGCGGCAACGGCGGCGGCGTCCTCGGCAACTTCGAGGTGGACACGCTTGATTCGGTCGACCACGACGCCCCCGTGGTGTACGTGGACGGACTGGCCGTACTGGGAAATATCGAGGCAAAACCCAAGCGGGGCAAGCTGATCGAGGACATCCTCGACCGGGTCGGGGACCGGGTGAACGCCAAGTTGCGCAAACACCTCGGGCATTGACGGTCGCGAATTTCGCGGCGAGCGGAGGGTATTGGTCCAGTAGTGACGGTCCAGTGCCGGTCGGGATCTCCCGCGCTTCGGAACTGAGTGCATAGGCGCGCGTACAGCGGGTAGGCCTTGCTGCATCGTCTCTCGCTCGCGAAGCCGTCGTCAGGAGTAGACCGTGCTGCATCCGCCGCATCAGTCCCTGCAGGTCGCCGCCGTTCCGCCCCAGCCGGCACCGGTGCGCGACAGGGACCAGGACGCCCCTTGGCACACGGAGGCCGTGTGCCGCCGCGACGAGGCCGGGCTGTTCTTCGCGCCCTCGAAAGAACCCACCGCGGCCCGGCTGTCCCGGGAGGAGGCGGCCAAGCGGGTCTGCGCACGCTGTCCGGTGATGGTCGAATGCCGCGAACACGCACTGCTGCAACCCGAGCCGTACGGCGTATGGGGCGGCCTCACCGCCGCCGAGCGCCGAGTGGTCCTGGCCCGGCGCCGCCGCCGCGACCTCGAACTCCAGAAGGCGGCCCGAGCCACCGGAACGATAGCCGCGGCCGGCTGACTCACACGCCGATGGGGCGCCCCTCCGCACAAGGGGCGCCCCGTCGCCGTACAAGAATCACCGCCGCGCTGCGGGTACGCGCCCTGTTATGGGGCGCGGGGCTGTGACATCTTGCGGCTCCGCCGCGGGCGCGGCCAGCCCATACACACCCGCAGATACCCACGGCCCGCAGTGAACGGCGCAGCCGGCGAACCTACTTGGCGCGATCGAAGTCGATCGCGCTATAAGCCCGCAGCTTCGCCAGCCGGTGCTCCGAGTTGATCTGCCGCACCGTCCCAGACTTCGACCGCATCACGATCGAGTCGGTCGTCGCGGTCTCGGGCCGATAGCGAACCCCCCGAAGCAGCTCACCGTCGGTGATCCCCGTCGCGACGAAGAAGACGTTCTCGCCGGAGACCAGGTCGTCGGTGAACAGGACCCGGTCGAGGTCGTGGCCCGCGTCGACGGCCCGGGCGCGCTCCTCGTCGTCCTTGGGCCACAACTTGCCCTGGATCGTGCCGCCCAGGCACTTCACCGCACAGGCGGAGATGATGCCCTCGGGCGTACCGCCGATGCCGAGCAGCAGGTCGATGCCGGTGCCCTCGCGCAGCGCCAGGATCGAGCCCGCGACATCGCCGTCGGAGATGAGCTTGATGCGGGCGCCGGTCTCCCGGATCTCCTTGATGATGCCGTCGTGGCGCGGCCGGTCGAGGATGACGACCGTGACGTCCTCGGGCGTGACGCGCTTGGCCTTGGCGACCCGGCGGATGTTCACGGACACGGGCGCGTTGATGTCGACGAAGTCGGCGGCCTCGGGGCCGGTGACCAGCTTGTCCATGTAGAAGACCGCGGACGGGTCGAACATGGTGCCGCGGTCGGCGGCGGCCAGCACCGCGATCGCGTTCGTCATGCCCTTCGCGGTGAGCGTGGTGCCGTCGATCGGGTCGACGGCGATGTCGCACTCGGGGCCCGTCCCGTCTCCGACGCGCTCCCCGTTGTAGAGCATCGGGGCCTCGTCCTTCTCGCCCTCCCCGATGACGACGACGCCGTTCATCGAGACGGTGGAGACGAGGGTCCGCATGGCCCGTACGGCCGCTCCGTCAGCGCCGTTCTTGTCGCCGCGGCCGACCCAGCGGCCCGCGGCCATGGCGGCGGCTTCGGTGACCCGGACGAGCTCAAGGGCGAGGTTTCGGTCGGGGGCCTCGGACGGGACCTCGAGTTCGGACGGCAAGTGATGCTCGGTCATCGGAGCGCACCTTTCTGATACGACGACGGCCGGATGAGGGTTCGGGCCGACTCTATCCTCAGTCCGACAAAATGAGCAGGGGGGCCCACGGATGAGCAGACCAGTACACCTGCGACGATGGGGGCGTGGCAGGTATGAAAGGCAAGCAGTCGGTCCGGGACATGGTGTTGTCCCTGGGCCTGATCGGCATAGTCGCGGGCTTCATCTACTTCTTCATTCCCAATGACGACTCGGAGCCCCCTCTCAAGCGGGTCGACTACCGCGTGGAGCTCCTCACGGCACGCCGCGCGGCCCCCTATCCGGTGGCGGCGCCCGAGGGTCTGTCCAAGGAGTGGAAGGCCACGTCGGTGCGGTTCCAGGGCGCCGACTTCGACGCGTGGCACCTCGGCTTCCACGACCCCGACGGTGAGTACGTGGCGATCGAGCAGTCGACTCAGAAACCCGTCACGTTCATCGACGACGCGAGCCAGGGCGCCGAGGAGACGAACACGACGCAGCGCATCGGCGAGCGCTCCTGGAAGCGGTACGAGGGCGCGAAGTACGACGCCCTCGTCCTCCGGGAGAAGGGTTCCACGACGGTCGTGACCGGAACGGCGTCCTTCGCGCAGCTGACGAAGATGGCCGAGGCCCTGAAGACGGAGTAGGTCCCGCACGCGTGACGACGGCCCCCGGCATTCCTGCCGGGGGCCGTCGTCACGCGTGCTGCGAGGCTCAGACCGTGGTGATGACCTGGTCGGCCTCAAGGCGCGGGGAGCGCGGGAACCAGGCGTTCTCGCCCGGCTTGCCGATGTTGACCACCATCAGCGGGGTGTGGTCGTCGTCCAGGAACTCCTTCTGGACGCCCGCGAAGTCGAAGCCCGTCATCGGACCGGCGGCCAGGCCGGCGGCGCGGACTCCGATGATGAAGTACGCGGCCTGCAGCGCGGCGTTGACGGTGGCGGCACCCTCACGGGCCGGGCGCTCGGCGAAGAAGACGTCCTTGGCCTGCGGGAAGTGCGGGAAGAGGTGCGGGAGTTCCTCATGGAACTCGTTGTCCGCGGAGAGGATCGCGACGAGCGGGGCGGTGGCCGTCTTCGGCTGGTTGCCCTCGGACATGTGCCGCACCAGGCGCTCGCGGGCCTCGGCGGAGCGGACCAGGGTGATGCGCAGCGGGGACTGGTTGAAGGCGGTCGGGCCGAACTTGACCAGGTCGTAGATCGCCTGCACCTGCTCCTCGGAGACGGGCTCGTCGGTGAAGGCGTTCGCGGTGCGGGCCTGGCGGAAGAGCAGGTCCTGAGCGGTGGGGTCGAGGACGAGGGACATGAATCAACCTTTTCGGGGAGTGCGTCGAACCCTGTGGGGGATCGCCTTGCACTTCCGAAGGTACGTGGATGAAGTTTAGGGTTCAACTAAAACTGGAGCATAGTGATCCGTTTCACAGCCGCGAAGGTTGGCGAAGCGGGTGTGAACGTGAGCGCCAAGGGTGTTTTCGAGGGGGTCTCCCGTGCCTGACAGTCGTGTCTGACGGCCGTCAGACACGGGACCCGGAGCTACTCAGCCGGACCCTGAGCTACTCAGCCGGAGCCGGAGCCGGAGCCGGAGCCGGAGCCGGAGTCGCCGGACGCCTCCTCGGCTTCCTCTCCCGCTTCCGCCCCCGCCAGAGCCGCGTCGAGGCGGGCGCGGGCGCCGTCCAGCCACCGGCGGCACACCTTGGCCAACTCCTCGCCCCGCTCCCACAGGGCGAGCGACTCCTCAAGTGTCGTACCGCCCGCCTCCAGGCGTCGTACGACCTCGATGAGCTCGTCCCGTGCCTGCTCGTACCCGAGCGCCTCGTCCGTCCTGCTGGTCATGCGCCCACCCTAGGGTCTGTCTCGGACATCGACTCGTACCGTGAACTCGCCCTCGGCGACCCTCGCCCGCAGGGACTCGTCCGCCGTCACCTCGTCCGGGGACCGGACCGCGTGACCGTCGGACTTCTGCAGCACCGCGTACCCCCGCTTGAGGGTCGCGGCGGGGGAGAGCGCCACCACGCGCGCGTGCGTGTGCGTCAGCTCCGAGTCGGCGCGGTCGAGGAGGTGCCCGAGCGTGCGGCGGCCGCGGTCGAGCAGCGCGGCGACATGGTCCGCGCGCTCGTCGACCATCCGGTGCGGATCCTCTATCGAGGGGCGGGCCAGCGCGTGGGCGAGGCCTCTCTCCTCCCGGTCGATGAGCGACTGGACGCTGCGGCGGGCGCGGTCGCGCAGGAACTGGACGCGCTCGTACTCCTCGCCGACGTCCGGGACGACCTTCTTCGCCGCGTCGGTGGGGGTGGAGGCGCGCAGGTCGGCCACGTGGTCGAGCAGCGGGTTGTCGGGTTCGTGCCCGATGGCCGACACGACCGGTGTACGGCAGGACGCGACCGCCCGTACGAGCTGCTCGTCCGAGAACGGGAGCAGGTCCTCCACGCTGCCGCCGCCGCGCGCCACGATGATCACGTCCACGTCGTCGAGCGCGTCGAGGTCCTTCACGGCCTGGACGACCTGGGGGACCGCGTGGACGCCCTGCACGGCGACGTTGCGCACCTCGAAGCGGACGGCGGGCCAGCGGTGGCGCGCGTTCTCCAGCACGTCCCGCTCGGCGGCGGAGGCACGGCCGCAGACGAGCCCGATGAGCTGGGGCAGGAAGGGCAGCGGCTTCTTGCGCTCGGCAGCGAACAGCCCCTCACGCGCCAAGGACTTCTTCAACTGCTCAAGCCGGGCGAGCAGTTCACCCACACCCACGGGCTTTATCTCGGCAGCCCGCAACGACAGCTGCCCACGAGGCGCGTACCACTCGGGCTTCGCGAGTACGACGACACGGGCGCCCTCGCTCACCACGTCGGCGACCGCGTCGAACACCTGGCGGTAGCAGGTCACGCTCACCGAGATGTCGTACGACGGATCGCGCAGCGTCAGAAACACCACACCCGCGCCCGGCCGCCGCGACAACTGGGTGATCTGCCCCTCCACCCACACCGCCCCGAGCCGGTCGATCCATCCCCCGATGAGCCGCGACACCTCACCGACGGGGATGGGGGCGTCCGAGGACGTGTTGAGAGCCATGCGGCGAGCGTAGCCGCAGGCTGTGACAGAGCGGTCGTGCGTCGGGGTGAGTTGGTCGGGTGCGGGTCGGTGGGGGCTGATTGCGCAGTTCCCCGCGCCCCTTTTAGGGGCGCGGGG
>NZ_JAPWHT010000485.1:0-7611 GCF_027270795.1 Streptomyces sp. ActVer | reverse complement strand
GTGCGAGCCCCAGCCGGGGGCGACGAGCGCGCCGTCGCCCTGGCGCACCGGAAAGGTGAAGTCCGGCACCGCGGCCTCGGCGCCGGGCGCCCGGGCGGCCTTCGCCGCGAGCCCCACGTCCACGCGGGCGGTGTCCGGCAGCGGGTACACGGTTTCCTCGGGGCCGTCGATGCTGTCGGCGACGAGTCGCACGGACTGGTCGGCCGCCACGACGACCGGCGCCTTCGCGTACCGCTCCGCCGGAACCGAGGCGCGGGCGCCCGTCTCCAGCAGGATGCCGCAGGCCGCGACGATCAGCGCCGACATCATCAGCGCGACGAACGTGCCCGCGAACGACGCGGGTTTGAAGCGGACGGCCGCACGAGCGAGGCCGTTCGGGGTGAGGATCCTCATGCCGCGACCCCTGCCATCGCGCCCGTACGGCGGGCAAGCATCGCCATCCGCGCCGCGATCTGCTCCGCCGAACCGCGCTCCAGGCCGTCGACGAAGGTGCCCTCGTCGAGGAACAGCACGCTGTCGGCCCAGGCGGCCGCGGTCGGGTCGTGCGTGACCATGACGACAGTGGCGCCGAGGGTGTCCACCGCGTGCCGGAGCAGGCCGAGGACCTCGGCGGCGGTACCGGTGTCGAGGGCGCCGGTGGGCTCGTCGGCGAAAATCACGTCGGGGCTGGTGTCCAGCGCGCGGGCGGCGGCCACGCGCTGCTGCTGGCCGCCGGACAGCTCGCCCGGGCGGCGCCCCGCCTTGTCGGCGAGCCCGACCTGCGCGAGCACCGCGGCCGCTCGGCGGCGGTCCCTGCGCTGCCCGGCGAGGCGCAGGGGCAGCAGGACGTTCTGCTCCACGGTCAGCGACGGCAGCAGGTTGAACGCCTGGAATACGAACCCGAGTCGGCTGCGGCGGAGTTCGGTGAGCTTGTTCTCGCTCATACCGGTGATCTCCGTACCGCCGAGGCGCACGGATCCCGCCGACGGCCGGTCGAGCCCGGCGGCACACTGCAGGAAGGTGGACTTGCCGGACCCGGACGGGCCCATGACCGCGGTGAACGTGCCGCGCGGGAGGGCGAGGTCGACGCCCACGAGGGCGTGCACCGAGCCCGCGCCGCGGCCGTACTGCCGCCGGACACCGCGGAGTTCGACGGCGAGACCGGGTGTGGCGGCCGGAGCCTCCGGTCGGTCGTCCGTCTTCTGCCGCTTGCCGCTGCGTAGCTTCATGTTCCGCCCTCTCGCGATGTTCTCGTGCCGACGAGGAGGAGAGTGTGGGAACGGCTGCGCGCCGGGCGTCATACCCGGGAGCCAATGTGGAGGTGCTACCGCGGTAGGGGGTGGAGGAGGGACAGGGCCCGCCGGGGCTACCGCCCGAGGCCCGGGGCCCGGCCTGTCTGCCGTAGGCGGGTGGGGGCCGCCTACGGCGTCCGGGGTCATGAAGCGAGCCGCCCCCGACACGGACCGCAACCTGCCCGACACGCCTCAGGGGCGCCTGAACCAGCAGGTCGGGAACGTCGCCACGCGCCGTGCGACCACGTGGAGCCACAGCCCCGGGCGGGCCCGTCCTACTCCCCCGGGGCGACCAGCCCCGATTCGTACGCGAAGACCACCGCCTGGGCGCGGTCGCGCAGGTCGAGCTTGGTGAGGACGCGGCTCACATGCGTCTTCACCGTCTGCTCGGCCAGCACCAGCGTCTCCGCGATCTCCGTGTTGGACTGGCCGCGGGCCACCAGGGTGAGGACCTCGGTTTCGCGTTCCGTCAGAGCCTTGAGCCGCAGCGCGGGCTTGCCTCGGCCGGCCGGACGTAGCCGCGCGAAGTCCGCGATGAGGCGGCGCGTCACGGAGGGGGCGAGCAGCGCGTCGCCCGAGGCCACGACGCGTACCGCCGCGATCAGGTCGGCCGGCGGCGCGTCCTTCAGCAGGAAGCCGCTCGCGCCCGCTCGCAGCGCCTCGTAGACGTAGTCGTCGACATCGAACGTGGTGAGCATCAGGACTCGTGGCCGGTGCGTCACGCCCGGCGGGGGTGCGAGGAGGCGGCGCGCGGCCTCCAGGCCGTCCATCTCGGGCATACGGACGTCCATCAGTACGACGTCGGGATGGGTGCTCCGGCTCAGCTCGACGCCCTGCGCACCGTTGGGGGCCTCGCCCACCACGTCGATGTCGCTCTGGGCGGCGAGCAGCGCGGCGAAGCCGGCCCGCACCATGGCCTGGTCGTCGACGATGATGACGCGCGTGGTCACGTGAAGTCCTTTTCGGTCAGGGGGAGTTGGGCGGCCACCCGGAAGCCGCCGCCCGGCAGCGGCCCCGCGTCGAGGGTGCCGCCGACGAGCCGTACCCGCTCGCGCATGCCGACGAGTCCGTGCCCGGTGCCGCCCTCCTCCAGCGGCGCGGCGGGCGGCTCGGGCGACGGCCCGTTGACCACGAGGACGGTGAGCCGCGCGCTGTCCTCCGAACCGGACTCAGATACGGACTCCGACACCGACACCTGCGTCGGAGCACCCGGCGCGTGCCGCACGACGTTCGCGAGGGCCTCCTGGACGATGCGGTACGCGGAGAGGCCCACCGCCTCGGGCACGTCGGCGTCACAGGGGGTGAACTCCACCGGCACACCCGCCCTTGCCGTCGCCTCCACCAGCTGCCCGATCCGCGTCAGGCCCGGCTGGGGCGCGAGCTCGCCGTTCGCCTCCTCGCTCCGCAGCACGCCGAGGAGCCGTCGCATCTCGCCGAGCGACTCGCGCGAGGTCGCCGCGATGGACGTGAACTCCTCCTGCACGTCCGGCGGCAGCCGTTCGAGGCGGTACGCCGCGGTGTCCGCCTGCACCGTGATGACGGACATGTGGTGCGCCACCACGTCGTGCAACTCGCGCGCGATACGGGCGCGTTCCTCCAGCAGCGTCCGCCGGTCGCGCTCGGCCTCGCTGATCGTCTCCTGCTCGGCCAGCCTGCGCTGCGCGTCGTACCGCTCGCGGAGCGCACCGCCGAGCACGAGTACGACGCCGCTGAGAATGGTGAGCAGTACGTTCATGGCGCTTGTGCCGTTGGGCGCTAAAAAACCCAGGCCGACGTTCGCGGCCGCCGTGGCCAGCCACACCAGCAGCAGGGTCCGGCGCGGCTCGCGCAGGCCGAGGGCGAGGCAGAGGCCGATGTACCCGACGATCTCCATGGGCGGGAACGGCCACAGAAGCTGTTCTTTGAAGTCGACGGTGAGCAGGGCGAGCGCTCCGGCCACGTCCGCGGCGAAGATCACGTACCAGGCCTGCAGCGGGCGGACGACGGCGAGCAGCAGCGGTGCCGCCTGCGCGACGGCCAGCGCGCTCGCGATGCCGCCGTTCAGGCCGTAGTCGGCGGTGAGCACCTGGATGGTGGTGGGCAGCAGGGCGACGCTCAGCACGAACGCCACGGCCCACGGCAGCAGCCGTACCCACCGCCGCGAAGCCCCCGCGAGCAGCGCGCGCGAGGGTTCCTCCTCCACTGAGGTCATGGGCCCCAGCCTATGTGAGGTGCGACGACGTCAGGAGATGCGCAACTGCCGGGCCGACTCGGCGGATGATGTTGCGGGACGTGAGGAGCTGGCGCCGCAGGTGTCCCCACTTTTCGCCGTCGGGGTCGGGCATGTCCATCCCCTTGTGGTTGGGCGCGAAGGCCATGCCCAGGTGCAGCCCGAACAGAGTTTGATGGAGCGCGGCGAAGACGAGTGCGCGCGCGAGCGGCATGGTCGTCAGGAGCAGGGTGACGTACCCGGCGATGTGGGCGACGAGGAGCGCGCCCTCCACCAGGCGCTCGCGGCCGGCCTGGCGGCGCAGCCACGCGAGTAACCCGGTTCGGAAGAAGGCGCTGTACCGCCACTTCGTGAACACCCCGTCCAGCGGCCCGGGTGTCAGTGGTTCAGGCACGTCACGGTCGGCCGGTGCGCGTTGCATCCCGGCACCCCAGAAGTCGGCGAGCAGGCCGCGCTGCGACGAGTCCATCCCACCGGGCTGCATCGTGTACGCCACCGGCATGCCCAACGCCCGGCACCGGTCCAGCACCGAGACAGTGTTCCGTACGAGCTGACCGGTCATGGTGTCGGGAAAGGGGCGCAGGAAGTACCGCTGCATGTCATGTATCAACAACGCGCCGCGCCGCGGGTCGACCGTCCAGTCCGCCACGTTCTTCGGCAGGTCCGCCGATGTCGGCAACGGGTACGGCTCGATGTCCGCGATGCCGGCCATGCTGAATTCCTTTTCGGCTTACGGCGGTTCGGCCGGGGTGGCTCGTGACGTTGCACGTTCTGCGGTGCCCCGGCGACGACTACGACGGCCTGCGCAACCACCGCCTGACAGCCCACAGCCATACGCGTACGGCCGGGATCCATACGCGTCTGAGCCTGATGTACTGCCGTCCGAGCCAGTGAGCAGAGTTGGCTACTAACTGATCAGAAGTTGGCTGAACAGCCGGCCGGGTTCACGCGTACAGTGCGGCAGCAAGGCTGAAGATCATCTGACCGGCCGGGACGTCTGGAACCTGCCCAGTCCTGGCTTTGGGACACACGGCATCCGCGTCCATTCCCACGAACACGTTCAGAAATTGCTCTGGAGACACACCTGATGAAGCTAGCCAAGCGGCTTGTCCTCACCACCACGGCTCTCGCCACCGTCACCGCCGCCACGCTCATAGGCGCGACGGTCGGCCCGGCGGCGGCTTCGCAGCCCACCCGCACCGGCGTCGAGGTACCCGACGCGCTGAAGGTCCCGGACGGCAACCGGCTCACCGGCGTCTTCTCCGCCGAAGGCGTCCAGACCTACACCTGCACCGACGGCGCCTGGAAGCTGCTGGAGCCCGCCGCCACCCTGTGGGCCAAGAAGGACCACTCCCGCCGCACGGTCGCCCTCCACTCCCGCGGCCCCGTCTGGGTGTCCACGGTGGACGGCAGCGCCGTCAACGCCGCCGCCGTTGCCACCTCCCCCAAGGCCGGCACCATCCCCGAGCTCCTCCTGAAGTCCACCGCCACTCGCGGCACCGGCGTCTTCGCCGACGTCTCCTACATCCAGCGCCTCAACACGCACGGCGGCGTCGCTCCCACCACCGCCTGCACCGGCACGGACCAGACGAGCGTCCCGTACTCCGCCACCTACACCTTCTACAAGCCCGCCAAGTGATCCGGTAGGCAGCAACGGCGGTGGCCCCTGGGCGATTTCGAGGGGCCACTGCTGTTGCTGCCCCCGGCAGCAGAACGTACGACGCGGACTGAGGCCATGCACCGGACCGGCCTCCGGCCGCTACGCTCGGTCCGGTTCGAACAAATGACGACCGGTGGACGTCCAGGCCGCCGGGAAGGAAACGTGAGAGAGCGCGTGATATCCGGAGATGGCGATCACCAGGCGGGGACACGTTCGGAACGCGGTTCGGGGCGGCTGATCGCCGGTCGGTATCTGCTGCACGAGGTCCTCGGCAGGGGCGGTATGGGCACGGTCTGGCGGGCTCACGACCAGTTGCTGGACCGTCCGGTCGCCGTCAAGGAACTCCACATCCTCACCCACGGCGACGAGGAGCAGCGGGTCCGGGTGCGTCGTGCGGTCCGTGAGGCGCGCGCGGTCGCGCGGGTGCCGCACCCGCATGTGGTGGGCGTCCATGACCTGGTCGAGTCCGAGGACCGGCTGTGGATCGTCATGGAACTCGTCCAAGGGCCCTCGCTGGCCCACCACATCGCCGAGAACGGACCGCTCACCCCGCAGCACACCGCCTCCCTCGGACTGCAACTGCTCGACGCGCTCGGGGCCGTGCACGCGGCCGGCACCCTGCACCGCGACGTCAAACCGGCCAACGTCCTGCTCCGCCGCGACGGCAGCGCCGTCCTCACCGACTTCGGCATCGCGGTCCTGGACGACGGCGAGTTCCTCACCACCACCGGCGAACTGATCGGCTCGCTGGAGTTCATGGCCCCGGAGCGGGTGATGGGTTCGGAGGTCGGCCCGGCCTCCGACCTGTGGTCCCTGGGCGCGACCCTGGCCACGGCATGCGGCGGGCTGTCCCCGTTCCGCAGACCGGCACGACCCGCCACACTCCACGCGGTGGCCTACCAGGAACCCGCCCTGAGCGAGCGGCTCGGCCCGCTGCGCCCGGTCATCGAGGCGCTGCTGCGCAAGTCCCCCGACGAACGGCCCACTGCGGCCAGTACGCGCGACGCGCTGCACCGCGTCGCGGCGGGACACATGGACGCCGGACCCTTGCTGCCGTCGCCGACCGCCCACGCGTCCTGGCCCGCGCCCCTGCCGGCCGACGCGGACACCATGACCAGCGGCCGCCAGGGCCTGGTCCCGGCCGGACAGTCCGCACCGACCGCAACGCACACCACCTCGCTCAGGCCCACGCCCCAGCCCTCGTCCCGCCACCGGGGCGCGAAGCGGCTGTTGTGGGCGATGGCCGGAACTGCCGTACTGGCGGCGGGCGTTGGCGGTGGCCTGTTCCTCACCGGAGTGCTGCCGCTCAAGAAGGACCCCGTCACGACGACCACCCGCCAGGCCGTGAAGTCCACGACCGGCTGGCAGAAGGTGACCGGAGTGACCGTCCAGCCAGGAGACAAGGTCACCGTGCGCTTCGTCTCGGGCCAATGGACCGTCGACCACGTCAACATCCCCATGACCGGCCCGGTCGGCTACAACGCGGCCGTCGACCAGTCACTGAACGGCGCGAAGGACTGCAAGGTCAAGCCCGCGGCACCGTTCGGCGCCCTCCTGGCACGCCTCGCCGGTGAGAAGAACCTTCCCATACGCTCCGTCGGGCGGAAGCTCACCTTCAAGGCGGCCAACAACGGCACCCTGCAACTGGCCATCAACGACGAGGCCGACAGATGCGTCCAGGACAACAGAGGCATCGTGACCGTACAGGTCAGCGTCACGCACCAGCCTTGACTCTTCCCCACCACCTGACCCGCCTTCAGGGCTCGATCAGGCCGACGCGGATGGCGTAGCGGGTGAGTTCCACGCGGTCGCGCAGTCCCAGCTTCTGGAGGAGGTTGGTGCGGTGGCGTTCGACGGTTTTGGCGCTGATGACCAGGAGGAGGGCGATCTCCTTGGAGGTGTGGCCCTCGGCGACGAGCTTGAGGATTTCCTCTTCGCGTTCGGTGATGGGGCGGGCGGGCAGTTGTCCGCCGGTGCGGGCGCGGTCGAGGTAGGTGCGGATGACGGTGGTCTCGGCGCCGGGGTAGATGAAGGGTTCGTCGCGCAGGGCGGCGCGGCAGGCTTCGACGAGGTCGCGGTCGGCGACGGATTTGAGTACGTAGCCGGAGGCGCCGGATTTGAGGGCCTCGAAGAAGTACTGCTCGTTGTCGTACATCGTCAGCATCAGGGTGCGCAGGCCTGGACGGAGGCGGGCCAGTTCGCGGGCGGCCTGCAGACCGGTCCTGCGGGGCATGGCGATGTCGAGTATGGCCAGGTCGATGTCGTTGGCTCGGGCCTGGGCGATGGCTTCGGCGCCGTCGGAAGCCTCGGCGACGACAGTCAGGTCCGGCTCGGCGTCGAGGATGAGGCGGACGCCGTGGCGGACCAGGGCGTGGTCGTCGGCAAGCAGGATGCGGGCCGGTGTGGTCATCGCGCTGTCTCCTGGGTGCGGTCGGCGGCTGCGTGGCCGGTGACGTTCAGGCGGATCTCGG
>NZ_JAPWHT010000484.1:0-7622 GCF_027270795.1 Streptomyces sp. ActVer | reverse complement strand
ACAGATGACGCGAAGCCCGGCAATGCCCAGCACGATGGTGCCGTCGAGCCGCTTGACCGTGTCACGGAAGGCGGGCTGTGCGAGACAGGTGTGAAGGGAGCCCTTGGGACGCAGGTTACTGTGCGTCAATGACTCGGAGGCCGCTGAGGCTGACGCATCGAGATGGCCGACGTCACAGTACCTGGCGGCCGGCTACGTCCCCGCCGGGATCATCAGCGAGTACCACGGCCACGGTGATCCGCTTACCCACCGGCTCCCGGTCAACAGCAAAGCTCCGGCACACCGCCATCACGATCTCCAGACCGTGCTGACCGATCCGGCCCGGGTCTGCCGACATCACCGACGGCAGCGTCGTGCTGCTGTCCCACACACAAACATGCACGGCACCATCGCTGATCTCCAGATCCAGCAGGCACGGACCCGGCGCGTATTTATGGGCGTTGGTCACCAACTCGCTCACCACCAGTTGCACCATGCCCATCACCCGCTTCGACACCGGCAACCCATGCACCGCCTGCACCATCACGAGAAACCCCTGGGCCACGTCACGAGCCGCAGCGATCTCCTCACCACCCTCGAACGCAACGGAAACCGCTACCGGACGCGCTACCAGCGGATCCTGACTCTCCTCCCACCCGGCCAGATCCATACACCCCCGCCTCAGAAGCCGTATTCCTATCGATCATGGATGCGGTTCTGATCGAACATCGGGCTTGGCGGGTGATCTCCGGTCGCGGAGCGCATGAAGACAGGGCCTCCTGTGCAGCACGAGGGGTGTTGAGTCCAACCCGTGCGCCCCGGAGGCCCTGATGTCGCAGTTGTACGCTGTTACGTCCCTGGAGTTCAACTCGGCGCGCTCGGCGTGCGATTGCCTCGCTCACCGGTTCGGGAACGCGGCCGATCAGCCGGAGCGGGCCCCGGTCTACAACTCGGATATGACGGACGCCCAGTGGGCGGTGGTCCGTGATGAGATGCCGACACCGGGCTGGCTGGAGGGGAGGGGCGGCCGGCCGGAGGGCTACTGTCACCGGCAGATGATCGACGCGGTCTTCTACGTCACCGACAACGGCACGAAGTGGCGGTCCCTGCCGGTGGACTTCCCGCCCTGGGACCGGGTCTACGCCTTCTCCCGCAGGTGGCGGAAGAGCGATCTGCCCAGGGAACTGCACGACCGGCTGCGCGACAGGGTCCGCCTCGCCGAGGGCCGGGATGTGGAGCCGACCGCGGGGATCATCGACTCGCAGTCGGTGAAGGCGGCCGCCTCGGTGCCCGCCGTGTCACGCGGATACGACGGCGGGAAGAAGATCAACGGCCGGAAGCGGCACGTCATCACCGACTGTCTCGGCATGATCCTGATGGTCATGGTGAGCGCCGCGAACGTCACCGACCGCCAGGCCGCCCGGATCATGCTGCCCGGGCTGCGGGAGAGGTTCCGCGAGCTCACCCTGGTGTGGGCCGACGGCGGATACACCGGCCGCCTCGTGGACTGGGCGAAGGAGAAACTGCAGCTCACCCTGCAGATCGTCAAACGCGGTGACGACATGAAGGGCTTTGTGGTGCTGCCGCGCCGGTGGGTGGTGGAGAGGACGCTGGGATGGCTGATGCGCTCGCGTCGCCTGGTCCGGGACTTCGAGACCCTGCCCGAGAGCAGCGAGGCGTTCATCTACTGGTCGCAGACCATGCTCATGAGCCGCCGCCTGGCCCGCACCACCCGCACCACTGCGCCTGTCAGTTCGCCGGTGACGACGCTCGCGGCTTGAACCTGCCCTCCGGAGTCCGCTCCGCCCAGTCCCTCTCGGCCAGCCGCTTCGCTCTCGAACGCACCCCTTCGATCTTCGCCGCTGTCAGCTCCAGCCCCAGCCGGGCCGTCATCTCCTTCGCCTGCATGCCCTCCACGCCGAGCCCGGGCCCGGCCTCCAACAGCTCCACGATCTTCCGGTACTCCGACGACAGCGACGCAGCCGTCATGCCCTCCCGCCGGTCCGGCACTCGCGACCGGGCGACCGGGGCCTTGCCCACCACCGTCGGTGTCGGCCGCTGACCAGGCACGTCCGACGTCGGCACGTCTCTCGCCTCCTCAGGAACGGCCAGGGCCTCGGACAGTTCTTCCCGCGCGATGACCCGGCGCTCCAGCACCATTTCGGCTTCACCGAGAGCGGCCAGGATCCGGTCCGCCTCCGCCTGAAGCTCCTCCACGGCTACCCGGGCCACCCGCTCCCGCTCCTCCAGCAAGCCCCTCACCGATGACACCGACCGCCTCCACACCGCCCTCGACGAACAGAACGGTCCAAGCCTCCCTCGGCAACACCGAAACCATGCCTGACCAGCGAAAAGTCAGCGATCACATCCGGAAAGACAACAGCTTCTCATGCGCCTCACGCCCCGCAGCTACGCACCCACCGCGGATACCCCCGAAACACCAACCGCCGTCATCGAGCACGGCGCCAGCCTCGCGTAGGGCAGACGGAGCGTTGACCAGCACGGCCTTGAGCTGGTTGAGCGCTTGAGTGCGAGCTTTGACCGCGGAGTTCTTCGCCAACCGGAGCATACGCAGCGCTGCGAGCTGGGTGAGGCCGCACGTCGGACTGCCTCACGTCGACGAGACCATCGCCAGCGAGCCGGGTCGGGAGCGGGCCTCCCGGGCTTCGGTTGAGCACGAGGCGCTTGAGAGCCCTCTTCTCACACGTCCATGCGGAGATCATCGCTCGGGAGACTCACAGCAACACGCGGGGGCGCGCCCGTTCCGGAAGCTCGGCGCGCCAGAACACGGGCCTCACGCTTCCCTCCACCCCCGCCTCGCCCCCACGTACAGGACAGAACAGGTCGGACACCCGCGAGCATCGGCGCCCTCACCGGGAACCGTGCGCCGCCGCAGGGGCACCACCTGGGATCTCAGGAGGACTGGCGCTGTACCAGAGCAGTCGGCATGATCACGGAATCGGCCCCCGGCCGCTCGGGGTGGTCGAGGAGACGCATCAGGAGCCTGACCATCAGGCGGCCCATGTCCTCGATGTCCTGCCGTACCGTGGTGAGGGCAGGCACCGTGCCACTGGCGACGTCCTCCATGTCGTCGAACCCGACGACAGCGACGTCCTCGGGAATGCGGAGGCCGCGCTCCAGGAGCGTACGCACCGCGCCGCGCGCCATCAGGTCGTTCGCGGCGAAGACCGCGTCGAGTCCGGGGCACCGGTATAGCAGTGCCGCCATGGCTCGGGCGCCGCTCTCCTCGGTGAAGTCACCCGGCTGCAGAAGAGTCGGATCGCCGTCGATGAGGACGTCGTGGTAACCGGCGGCGCGGTCGACTGCAGAAGCCTGGTCGGATGGGCCCGCGATATGGGCAATTCTGCTGCGACCTGCGGAAACGAGGTGGGACACAGCCGCTCGCGCACCTCCCCTGTTGTCGCAGTCCACGTAGGGGGCACCTGGGGCGGATCCCACAGGGGGGCGGCCACCGAACACATAGGGCACCCGGCTGTGGGCAATGAGATGGGCGAGCTGATCGTCGCTGTGCAAGGAGAAGGCGAGAGCCCCGTCCACATGCCCGCCCGACAGATACCGGGCGATCCGGCCGTGCTCGGACTCGCCTTCCACCCAGAGCAGCACGAGCTGAAGATCGTTCGCCGACAGCTCCCGACTGATCCCCCTCACGTGCCGTTCGAAGAACGGGTCGGAGAACACTCGGAACTCCGGCTCCGCGATGATCACGGCCACAGCGCCGGTCCGCTGAGTCACCAGTGAACGCGCCGCCTGATTGGGGACGTAACCAAGCTCGTCGACCGCCTTGCGCACCTTGTCGATCAGCGGTTGGCGCACTCCGGAACCTCCGTTGACCACACGGGACACCGTCGCCCGTGAGACACCCGCGCGCGCCGCCACCTCCTCGAGGGTGGGGCGAGGCGTCATCGTCTGCTCGAGCAAGAGGCTCTCCTGTTCTGCGCGCGGGAATCCGGCAGGTCGCCCCTGCAGCATAGTCCGCGCCCCGTCAATATGAGAGCGCTCTCAGGCTGCTCGGGCAGGCCATACCCGGCCTCACCAGGCCCTCAATACCCCATGAGCACCTCCTGCGCGATGTGACATCCCCGCCGTATACGAAACGACGCGAGCGGTCACGGGCACGCAGGCGTCTTCGGCGGCTTCTGTGCACGTCGCTGGCGATGAGGAGGCTGTTCACCCAGCGGCCGTTGCGGAGCCTTCACGCCCTAAAGGGCCTCGGCAGCCCCGTAAGGGATTTGACTCAGAATGTTGACCGCCCCACAAGCCCGCTCTGCGTTGTCGGCGACTTGAGAGCGCTCTCAGAAGGGTTGCGCATGAGATCTCGAAGAAACATAACGTTGCTGACGACGGCGGCTCTCGCCGTTACCGCCCTGGGCACCGTGGGCAGCGGTGTCGCCTCCGCCGCCACCATCGAGGTGGGGAAGGGCAGTTACAGCGATGTCCGCCCCGCCGGCCGCCAGGGGCCGTCGAACAACGGGGGCCAGGCTGTCAAGCCGAAGGTCACTCCCGCCGTGGCGGACATCCCCGTCCCGACGAACGACTGGTGGTCGTCGCTGGCCTTTCAGCGCTTCTCCAGCAACCCGTGGTCGGAGAACATGTACGGCCATCCCCTTACCTACAAGGCGGTCTCCGGCGGTCTGGAGGTCGGCTACCCGACCACGCACCAGATCGTGGGCGGCGGCCGTCAGTACGAGCTTCCGCACAAGGCCGACCTGACCCTGGGGCTCGCGGGCCTCAACTCCCCCGACGCGAAGGCGGACGGGTGGAGCGACTGGACTGTCAGCCCGTATTGGAACGACGGTGCGCGCAGTATGCGGACGACCATCGGCCACGGCCTGCCGTACGTGTACGCGAAGGGCACCGGTGGGGCAGCGCAGATCAGCGCCGCCGCTCCGCCGACCGTGTTCGCCGACCAGGGCAATGTCCTCGGCATCACCATCTCGGACCATGACTACGCGCTCTTCGCCCCCAGCAGCAGCGACTGGACCGTCTCCGGCAACGAGATCCGGGCGGATCTGGACGGAAAGGACTACTTCTCCCTGGCAGTCCTCCCGGACAAGGCTGCGCTGGCCGACTTCAAGAAATACGCCTTCAGTTTCGTGACCGGATCGAAGGTGGACTGGAAGTACAGGAGGGGGACGGCGAGGTCACGGCGACCTACACCCTGACCACCGAGCCGAAGGAGGGGACCGAGACCGGCACCTTCCAGGCGCTCTACCGCCACCAGTGGCTGCACAGCAGTGACCCGCTGACCGCCTACCGCTACGTCTCCTCGCGCGGCGAGATGAAGGTTCGCGAGGGCACGTCCTTCACAACCACTCAGAAGGTGAGCGGCGTGCTCCCCGGCCTGCCGAGCGCCGCGGGCGTCGACAAGGCGAAGCTCAAGGCTTACATCAACGACGTACTGACCCAGGGCGATCCCTTCAGCGGTGCGACCGACACCTACTGGACCGGCAAGGCCCTGGGCAAGCTCGCCCAACTCGTCCCCCTCGCGGACCAGGTCGGAGACACCGTCAACCGCGACAAGCTGTTGAGCTTGATCAAGGGCCGTATGGAGGAATGGTTCACGGTCGGCGGCCCCTCCGAGTTCTCCTACGACAAGGACTGGCGCACCCTCATCGGGTACCCGGCCTCCTACGGAAGCGACCAGGAGCTCAACGACCACCACTTCCACTACTCGTACTACGTGATGGCCGCGGCCATCGTGGCGCAGTACGACCCCCAGTGGGCCGCCGACTCAGAGTGGGGTGGCATGGTCAAGGAACTCATCAAGGACGCCGCCAACCCGGCCAGGAACGACGGCAAGTACCCGTTCCTGCGCGGCTTCGACGTCTACGCCGGCCACAGCTGGGCCGCCGGCCACGAGGCATTCGCCGCCGGCAACAACCAGGAGTCGTCCTCGGAGTCGATCAACCTCAGCGCCGGACTGATCTTGTGGGGCTCAGCCGTGGGCGACAAGGCGCTGCGTGACCAGGGCATCTACATGATGATGACCGAGTCGGAGTCGATCGCGCAGTACTGGTTCGACGCCGACCAGCAGGTCTATCCAGAGGACTTCACCCACGACGTCGTGGGCATGGTCTGGAGCAGCGGTGGCGCCTACTCGACCTGGTGGACCGCCAACCCCGAGGAGATCCACGGCATCAACTTCCTGCCCATGACCGGTGGTTCGCTGCACCTGGCCCGCGAGAAGGCCATGCTGCGCCGCAGCGTGACCGAGATGGAGAAAGAGAACGGCGGCCCGGCCGTCGAGTGGAAGGACATCTTCTGGCAGGTCCAGGCCCTGTACGACCCGGCCAAAGCCATGCAGGACTGGAACCACTACAACGGCGGCTACGTCCCCGAGGAGGGCGAGACCAAGGCCCACACCTACCACTGGGTCGCCACGATGAACTCCGTCGGATCACCGGACATGACCGTCACATCCCACTCACCGACGGCCGTCGCCTTCGACAAGAGCGGCACCAAGACGTACGCCGCGCACAACTACACCACCGAGGCGTGTTCGGTCCTCTTCTCCGACGGCGGCGTGCTGAACGTCCCGGCGAAGTCGACCGCGTCCGGAGCGGGCGACGACACCGAACTCGGCACCCTGTGCGGCGCCCCCGGCGACGACAGGCCCAGCGCGCCCGGCACCCCGGTCGCCGGTGACGTCAGCGACGACTCCGTCCAGCTGACCTGGAGCGCGGCCACCGACGACAAAGGCATCAAGGACTACGACGTCTACCGAGGCACCACCAAGATCGCCACCGTCACCAGCGCCACGCACACCGACACCGGACTGACCTCTGGCACCGAGTACACCTACAGCGTCAAGGCCCGCGACACCTCCGGCCAGGTCGGCCCGGCCAGCAGCACCGTGACCGTCACCACCACCGGTCCCCCGCCGGTCACGGGCGACACCCTCTACCTGCGCTCCGGCGGGCAGCTGAGCACCCAGGCGGCTGCGGTCGGTTCCTCGGACACCATCGCGTCCGCGGGCGGCGCCAACCATGACGGAACCCCGCACGACCCGCTCGTCTACGAGGTGAAGAATGTCGACGGCACCCTCAAGGCGGGCTCCGGCACGACCTTCACCTTCAAGGTCGACGCCGGTACCAACGTCGGCTACGCCCAGCAGGCCCGGGTCTCCTACGACCTGACCGGCGACGGCACCTTCGACCGTGTCGAGACGTTCCGCTACTTCGCCACCGACCCGGTCACCGGCTGGGAGGACTACTCCTCCGTCCGGCAGGGGACACACTCCGCGTCGGGCGCCCTCGGCGACCTGAACGGCGGCACCGTCCGCGTCGAGGTCTGGAGCGCCCTGGGCAACGGTCCGTCCACCCTTCAGGTGGGCAGGGGATCCGTCCTGACCATCCCGTTCGCCTGACAGCCGATCGGCCGGGCTCGACCTGTGACGCGCCGGCCCACAGGTCGGGCCCGTCCGGCGGAGCGGCCGCCGAGAACGCCCTACCCGTACAACGTCGGAACGGAACTGTCCACGGACGGCAGGGTCTGGGCCGACGTCCAGGAGGCTCCTGCCACCCGTGGCCCGAAGAAACCGTCCCACCCGTCCCGGCTCCGGACCCCCTCCCGCCGCTCTGGTCCTGGCGCCCATCGTCCCAGTCGTCACGCCCGCACAGGGC